>CAZWNE010000006.1:0-29556 GCA_964635155.1 uncultured Candidatus Saccharibacteria bacterium | reverse complement strand
AAGTAGAAGCGCCATAGACAAAGAGAGTTGTGGCCGGGGTGGTGGTGCCGATGCCCACGTATCCTTGAAGCGTGGCCAAAGTTGTGGTGCCGTAAACATTTAAAGTACTGCTGGAAGTTAAGCCGCTGTTAAAAAGCATTGTCCCGGTATAATCCACTGAAAATTGGCTCTGGCCTCCCAACTGTAAATCTAAAATCTTGCCGGTGTAATCAGCCGGCGCATTGAGCGTCATTCTTTGAGCGGTGATAACGGAACCAACCGCCACGGAGCTGGCGGAAAGAGCGCCGCCAATCTCCGTATTACCCCCGATTTTAGTTTTATCGGCAATATAAACTAAGGGATTATTAAGGCTAGTGGAATCAATCACTACCTGACTTCCGGAAATCTGCATGCCGGTGGCAGCCGATAAAATAACATTGCCAGACCCGGCGGTTTGCAAAATAATATCGCCGTTTTCCTGATAGATTTTAGGAGAGGCAACCGGCTCTTTAATATAAATCTGCTGGGTAATAACTCCGCCCGGCGCATAAAGCCGTTTGGCAATTTCGCCTTCCATATCTATCAATTGAGCCCTTACTTGAGCCAAGGCCTTATCGTCAACTTTAAAAATTTCCTTGGTAATTTCCCTTACCGGCTCCACCCTGGTTACTTTGGAAACCTCCACCTCTTTGACAACTGTTTTTCCAGCTTTTAACGCCTCAACATCTTTTTGAATTTTTTCCAAATCTTCTTTTTTGACTTCCACCACCCTTGATGGCAAAAGCTTCCAAGGCGAAGAAACAAAATTCCCAACCTTTGAAACTCGGTTTCTTATGTTAGAAACCGAGTTTCTTATTTTTTCTTCAACAAAATTATTCGCGGCAATATAGCCGTTGCTAATGCCAAAAACTAAATTTTCCGCCGTCTTGGAAACTTGATTTCTCGCGCCGAAAACCAGGTTTCTTGCCTCTGTTCCCGCATCAACAATTTTTTCTTCAACGAAATCATTCGCGGAAAAATAATTTTGCTTCAACCAAGAAAAATAATCTTTTATCGAGCTTCTGCTCGCAGAAGCGAAAGTGGAAAAGAGATTCATCTCTTTGACCGCTGAAATTCCTTTACCGATCTCCGCTGTTCCAAAATCAATAATTTTACTGAATGTCAAAATTTTTGAATCTGCATTATTAAAACTTTTTTTGGTTTCTTCAACAATGTCGGAAAAAATAATTTCTGTCCCCTCTCTGCCTTGAGCAATAAGTGTTTTCCCCGACTGAAAAATTTTTCCAGCTATTAAATCCGAATTCTCTCCGATTTTTAAAACATACTGATCCGCTGTTTTAAAAACTTGAGATAAATCCTCCTTGCCAAAAGCAATATTTGCGGCAAACAAAACAAAAACCAGCCCAAGGGAAAAAATAGGTTTTAGGACAGGGGGAAAAAATTTACCGATGAGGGTTTTACCCTCATCTTTAATTTCGTCCCACAAAGTGGGACTCGTTGACGAATTAAGTTTTATTTTAACTATTGTTTCTTCGTCGGGTTCTACGGGCAGATTTTCCGGAACGGTTCCTAAAAATTTTGCGGGCGCACCGTTGTTAAAATTATGATTATAATCTTCAACTTTCACTAAATATTCTTTCAGCCAATCCTCTTTCGTCACCCAATTCCGGCCGAACTTTACGGCCTTCAATTTGCCTTGTCTGGCCCTTAAAGACAAATACTCTTGCGTGTAATCGCAAATTTTCGTTGCATCTTGCAATGATATATAATTTGACTCTCTATCCATTCATATATTTTCTCTTGTGCAAGAAACGCTGTCAATAAAATAAGGGCGGTATAAACCCCCTTAATTTACGAACAAATATCGGATAAATAAGGGGAAACCAAAAGTTATCCCCAATTGCTTAAAAATTTTAAATAAAAACAGGCCGCCTAGGCCCGGTATATCGGTTATAAGATACATTAAATAAATTAAAGGTTAAGGGTTCACTTTCATATTTTGTAAAATTCCCAAAGCCAAAAAAATTAAAATTAAACCGCCTCCGCCATAGCTGACTAATGGCAAGGGGATGCCGATGATTGGCAGCAAGCCGATACTCATACCGATATTGATAAATATCTGGGTAATTAAAATTATATTAAACCCCACGGCAAAAAGTCGAGAAAAATTATTACCGGCATTTAGGGCGATTTTCATTATCCGCCAGATTAAAATTAGAAAAAATAAAAATAGAACCGATACTCCCGCCAATCCTGTCTCTTCGGCAATGGCGGCAAAAATAAAATCAGTTTGGGGTTCAGGCAAAAATCCATACTGGGCCTGGGACCCATTAAATATTCCTTGACCAAAAAGACCGCCAGATCCCACGGCAATTTTCGCCTGGCGCTGGTTCCAACCGATTTTTAAGGGATCTACCAGCTGGGGCTGGACAAAACTTAAGACCCTTTCTTTTTGATAGTCCTTTAAAACCGTTGCCCAACTAACAGCCAAGAGCAGAGCTCCGACAACAATTAAAATCAAAAAATGACGGAGTTTTATTCCGGAAACAAATAAAATTCCGAACCAAAGGCAAAGTAAAATTAGAACCGAACCTAAATTTGGCTGAAAAAAAATTAAAATTGCCGGCAATAAAATATAAAAGCCGGAAAGTAAAATATGCCTTATCCGGTACATTTCGATATGCCTTGATGAAAAGTACTTTGCCAAAAGCACAACCATAATGATTTTAACGAATTCAATCGGGTCAAGAGACAGGCCTCCTATTTTATACCAGGACTTAGTGCCCCGAATTTCCGGAGCGAAAAAAAATAAACCCGCCAAAGACAATAAAGAAATAAAATAAAGAATAAGGATTAGATAAGGATCTTCCCGGAAATACCGCCAATCGAAAAAAGAAAAAAGAAACATTATAAAAATCCCTATGCCTAAAAAAATAATCTGTTTTTTAAAATTCCCGAAGTCTCCCCGGCCCAAAGACGAACTGTAAATTGACAGCAATCCAAAACCAGTTAAAAAAATGCTTGAAGCTATCAGCAGCCAATCTAATTTTTTAAAATGAGCTAACATATTTACATTCCGATGAATTCTTTTATTTTTGAAATGGGTATGGTCATAACTTTTCCTTCAGAGTTTATAATATTTATCCCCAGCGCTTCGCCCTTGATATTAAATAATGGACTGCCGGCCAAACTGCTCTCTTCAAAAATATTAGTTGTAATCAGATTCTCATCAAAACTTCTAATTATCCCCTCGTTAACCGCTCCTGTTCCGACTAAAAAAACTCTTTCGCCTAATTTTATTTTATCCAAATCGGCAAAGCTTAAGGTATGCAAATCGGTCCGGCCCAATTTAATCAAAGCCAGATTTTCTTTTAAATCCCTTCTCAAAATCTGATAAGAAGTCGAACTGCCGTTAATATAAAAAGAGAAAATGGCGCCTTGGGGGACCAGGTTAGCTAAGGTGACAATTAGCCCGTCGGAAGTTACGGCTAATCCCGAACCCTCCAGAAATTCGCCTGACTCAAGCTTGGTCCTTATCCCGATAACCGCTTTTTCCGTTTTTTCAACGGCGTTTTCCAAGGCCGTATTTTCCTGGATAACGATTTCCCTTCTTTCCGTCACGTAAACAGCTTTTTGCTCTACAGGGAAATAAATTCGCAAAATCTGGCCAGCAAAAATGCCTCCACCCGCGCCCAAAATAAAAATGGCTAAAATTTTAAAGACATTTTTCATCGAGTTTTTATTTATAAAAACGGAGATGGAAATGAAATTTATTTCATCGACCGCCCTAGGCGATAGTTTTTTCTTTTTCTTTCCGCAGCGCAACTTTAAAAATATCCTTGGCGGTCCTAAAAATAATCTTTCCCCCCTCCAAATCAACCACCACCCTTTCCCCTTCGTTTATTTCACCGGCAACAATTTTTAAAGACAAGGGGTCTAAAACCTGTTTTTGAATAACTCTTTTTAAAGGCCTGGCTCCCAAGTTTTGGTCAAAGCCGATTTGAGCTAAAAATTCCTTGGCTGGTTCTAGAATTTTAATTTCAATTAATTTTGACATCAGGCGGTCGGCGACTTTTTGAAGCTCTAAATCCACAATTTTCTTTATTTCTTCTTTGCCGAGATAATTAAAGATGACAATTTCATCAATTCGATTTAAAAATTCCGGCCGGAAATTTTCTTTTAAGGCAGACGTTACCTTTTGCCGCAAGGACTCTTTCTCTGTTTTTTCAACATCTTTTCCGATAAAGCCCAGGCCTGCCTCTCTGGCGATAATATCTGAACCCACATTCGAAGTCATAATCAAAATAGCATTTTTAAAAGAAGCGGTTCTTCCTTTAGCGTCAGTCAGCCTTCCGTCTTCCAGAACTTGAAGCAGAATATTAAAAACATCGGGATGAGCCTTTTCTATTTCATCAAGCAAAACTACGGAATAAGGCCTTCTCCTTATCTTCTCGGTTAACTGACCCCCTTCTTCGTATCCGATATACCCCGGCGGACTGCCTATCATTCTGGAAACCGTGTGTTTTTCCATATATTCTGACATATCCAAGCGAATCAAAGAATTTTCGTCATTAAATAAGAATCCGGCCAAAGCTCTGGCTGTTTCGGTTTTGCCCACCCCGGTCGGCCCTAAAAACATAAAAGAGCCCAGGGGCCTGTTTTCTTCAGAAATACCGGCTCTTGCCCGGCGAAGGGCGGAAGATATGGCGACTAAAGCTTCTTTTTGGCCGATAACTCTTTTTTCCAGAATTTCCTCCATATTTTCCAGTTTCTTAGCCTCGGCTTCCAAAAGACGAGTAACAGGAATGCCTGTCCAGCGGGAAACAATGTTAGCCACTTCCTCTTCGCCTACTTCGCCTTTTAGAATCGGCTTATTTTTTTGAAATCTTATCAATTTCTCTTCGGCCACTTGCAAATCTTTTGCCAGCTGGGGAATTTTCCCGTATTTCAATTCCGCCACCTTTTGCAAGTTGGCTTCCGACTCGGCTTTTTCTACTTCAAAGCGCAGGTCTTCAATCTCCTTTTTAAAATTTTTAATTTTCAAAATTATTTCTCTTTCCGTTTTCCATCTCGCTTCCACTTCTTTAAGTTTGTCTTTCAAATCGGAAAGCTGCCGGGGAATGCCCTTTTTCTTTCTCTGATTCTTATTGACTTCCCTTTTCACTTCCAGCCGTTGAATTTCTTTTTTCAAACTTTCCAATTCTTCGGGCTCTGATTCGATTTCCAAACGCAAAGCCGACATGGCTTCATCCATTAAGTCAACGGCTTTGTCTGGCAAAAACCTGTCGGTAATATAACGAGCCGCCAGTGTCGCGCAAGACGCCAGGGCGGAATCGGTAATTTTAACTCCGTGGTGCAGTTCGTATTTACCCCTAATGCCCTTTAAAATCGCCACCGTATCTTCAATTGAGGGCTCGGGCACATATATCGGCTGGAATCTTCGCTCTAAAGCCGCGTCTCTTTCAATATATTTTTGATATTCTTTTAAAGTGGTGGCTCCTATGGCTTTTAATTCGCCCCTGGCTAAGGCTGGTTTTAATAAATTTGAAGCGTCAATAGCTCCTTCGGCGGCTCCCGCTCCCACCAAGGTATGCAATTCATCAATAAATAAAACATAATGGCCGCTCGCTCGATTCAGTTCTTTTAATAAGGCCTTGACTCTGTCTTCAAACTCGCCTCGGTATTTAGTGCCAGCCACCAAAGCCCCCAAATCCAAACCGATGATTTCCTTATCTTTTAAGGATTCGGGCACATTGTTAAAAATAATTTTTTGCGCCAGGCCTTCAACAATAGCAGTTTTGCCGACTCCGGCCTCGCCGATTAGAACCGGATTATTCTTAGTTCTTCTTGATAAAACCTGCATTAAACGCCTGATTTCATTTTCCCGGCCAACAACCGGATCCAATTTCCCTTGCTTGGCCAAAGTAGTCAAATTTCTGGCGTATTTCTCAATCACCTGATATTTGGATTCAGGTTCCGGATCGGTAATCCTCTGGCCTCCCCTGACTAAAGCTAATTGTTTTAAAAAGGTATCGTAATCCAATTTGCCAAACTCCAAAGTCGTCGCTCCTTCACCCGGCTGCAAAAAAGCGGTTTTGTCTAAAATTTCCCTGGCTCGGCTTTCCGTTCCCAAAAGAGATAAGAATAGATGCTCCACCGAAATAAATTCATCGTTCATTTTTATTGCCTCCTGCCTGGCCCCGTCTAAAACTTTAGCCATATCTTGAGTAAGATAAAACTGGCCAAAGGCCTGGGGGCTGGGAACAACCGGCAATCTTTCCAAAGCTAAATTCGCCTTGCGTTTCAGCCCAGGGATATCAGCTCCAAGCCGCGAAAGCAAACTCAAAACCACGCTTTCTTCCTGCGAAAGCAAGGCTAAAAGCAGATGCAGAGCGTCTATCTGCTGCTGGCCCTTTTCTCTGGCAAAATCCTGAGCCGAGAGCAGGGCTTCTTGAGCTTTGTGTGTAAAATTCCCCGTGCTGCCATTCATGCTTTTATTTTACGCCTATTTACTCACGTTTTCAATATCCTGTTTAGCTTTATTAATGGGAATGGCAAAACCGATATTTTCTCCTTCTACCGACATAGCGGCGTTAATGCCGATAACCGCGCCCCTTAAATTTAAAAGCGGGCCGCCCGAATTTCCCTTATTAATAGCTGCATCGGTTTGGATGACGTCGTCTAATGTTTCAATTATTCCGCCGCCAGAAGCAGTAATCGTCCTGCCTAATCCCGAAATAACTCCGACGGAAACCGTATTTTGGAATTCGCCCAAAGCGTTGCCAATGGCAATAACGGTCTGACCGATTTGTAAGCTGTCTGAATCGCCAAGTTTTACCGTTGGAAATTTTTTAATCAAAAGATTGCCTGCTTGATCCACTATTTTTTCCTGATCAATTTTCAAAATAGCCAAATCCTGTATTGGGTTTAGAACCACGACTTTGGCCGGAAATTTTTTCCCGTCATTAGTTAAAACGGTATAGTCGGCTG
This sequence comes from uncultured Candidatus Saccharibacteria bacterium, assembly GCA_964635155.1. Lineage (GTDB taxonomy): Bacteria > Patescibacteriota > Minisyncoccia > Minisyncoccales > CAZWNE01 > JBBTTI01. The sequence continues at coordinate 22,587 of CAZWNE010000006.1, read as the reverse complement.
TTTCATCTTGAACCACATGCTTATTGGTCAAAATCATACCTTCGGGAGAAACAATAAAGCCCGAGCCGCCGCCAATCTGCTGTTTTTGAGTGCCCTTCTGCCGCACTTGGGGAATTTGAATACCAAAAAAATCATTATAATATTGTTCCAGAATAGGCACGTCTTTGGAAATGACGATGCTGACTACGGCCGGAGAATAGGTTTTAACCGCTTTAATTATCGCTTCTTCCTGCGAAGTCCGGGGCGGATAAGCTAATTGGTTATTGGATTCCGATATCTGAAGATTAAACGCTCTTGAAAAATAATTTTGAAATTGGGAATAAATAAAATCCCCCACCCGCTCTCTGGGCAAGCTGTAAAAAAATAAGAATAAAACAACTAGGATAACCAGCCAAAAAATTTTCCGCGGGATTTTTATTTTTAACAATTCCAAAATCGGCATATTTTATCGCGACTTTTCTATTGTATAAAATCCCAAGTATTTTGCCAACATTAATCTCGTTTGGGCCTCAATGGCGGGCACGGCTCCAAAAAAAACAAATGTTACGGGGAAAAAAAACCATTGGGCAATCATTGATAAGCTCTTTAATCGAGAATAATTTTGGGGCCGGGGGGTAAGCAATAAAGTGCTGACGACAACGCAAACGATCAATCCGATCATGGCTAAGGTCAGCAAATTGCTGGTGATATCGGGAAGATTGTAAGATAAAACCGTATTTTTAAAATTTTCCCCTCCTAAAAATACGGGCAAACGGCCCAATAATAGAAGCAAAAAAGCCGTTGTCCCCCAAGACCAAAAGCTTTCGATCATTAAAAAAGCGTAGCGAAATTTCTTTTGAAAGGGAATTTTTTTATTTTTCAAAAAACCGAAAAGCAAATAAGGGATGCCCTCGGACCCAAAAGCCCATCTTCTTTGCTGCTTATATTGGTTAATAACGGTTTGCTTTAAAGTCGGGCTGGCTACGCAATCCATGGAAACTGGATAATGAAGGGGGATAATTTCATAGTCGCCATCGTAAAATAAAAATAATTTCCAAAATATGCCGGCGTCTTCGCAAACCACGTTAGTTTGCCAAAAACCAGCTTCGACCAGAGCCCGAAAACTCACGGCGTGCGAAGAAAATGTCGTCAATTTTTCCGGCCTTTGCTGCTGCATCATTTCCCAAAACATGGTGCAAGAAGCCACTAGCCGGGAAAAAAATTTCGCCTGCCAAAGATTGTTTGAATATAAAGGAATCGGCTGGAAGCTCGTTTGCGTGGGACAAGATGAAATTAAATAATAATAAGCCAAGCAGCCAAAATAATCGGGAAAAACCTGGGTATCCATATCAAAACAGGAAACAATTATTTTTTCGTAAGGAATTTTTAAAGGGTCAATTATTTTTTCTTTAACTTCCCGGCCGGCCCAGCTGATATTCGAACCCTTGCCGGCAATTTCACCCGTTAAATCCTTCGGATGGCAAGTAACCAAAAATTGGAAAAACTTATCGCCAAATTCCCGAGAAATCATCTCGGCTATTTTTGAAGCGCTTTCTCTTGCCCTTTCTTCAGTGGCTAAAACCACAATCATTTTTTCTTTAGGATAGCGAGAACTTATCAATGCTTCAAACGATTCTCGGATAACTTCCAGGCTTTCTTTATACGTGGGGAAAATAATCAAATGATAAATATCTTGCCAATTTTTATCCGCTAATTTGTTCAATTTTCCAAGCCAATCGGTTTTTAAGTTTTTCTTCATTTTTAAATAGGCCGAAACCAGATGAATCGAAAAATGGAAAGCCCTGAAAATCCAATAAGCCGAAAAAATAATAATAAAATAAGCCGCGGCTTTCGGGAAAAATATTGAAGAAAAAAACATGCCCAACAAAGTCAGCCATACCAAAGCTCCGGGCAAAATCTCCAAAGCCCGGTAAATAAAATAATCCCTGCTCCCATTTAAATCCGATGCTCTTCCAATATTAAGATAATATTTGGGGTTGGAGTAATTCATTGAATTTTATAATTTGTCAACGACGAAGATGGCATGATGGATTAGCTTATTTGATTGAAATTCTTTTTTAAAAATAATTTTCAACTGCAAATCATCGAATATTTTCTGCCATTGAGAAGCTGTTTTGAAGTTAAAAGTAAAATTTTCGCCGGGGGGATTAATTAAACTTGGAAGATTGACCACGATATCCCAGAGACAAAGAAAAATTTTATTGATCAAAGAGGTGGGAATATCTTCAATAATAATTATTTTTTTGCTTACCCTTTTCGCCTCTTCTAAAACATTTTTAAAGTTTAAACAATGATGAAGGACAAAGATTACAAGCGAAACGTCAAAATAATTATCGGGAAAGGGGATGTTTTCCCCATCATAAAGGATAAGTTTTAAATCGGTCTGGTTATAATCCTTCACGTCTAAAAGAGTAATTTCGTTTTTTTTCCGTCTTTGAATTTCTTCACCAATCCAGCCGCCGCCAGCCCCAATATCTAAAATTTTTTCGTCTTCTTTAATGAATTGTTCAAAAAGATTAACTATCTTTTCTGTTCTTTTTTGTATTATTTTTCTAATAAAATTTTTCATTGAAATAATTTTTTAGCTTCATTCCAGATTTCAGGCTTATTTTGTTTTTCTTTTAACCAATACCACCACTCGCTGCCCCAAAGATAAAATTCTTTTAAGCCGGTATTTTTTGCGAATTCAATATTTTTTCTAAATTGTTCCGGATTCATTGTTTTTGCCTGTTCTTGAGCCTCGCAACTGGAAAGCAGATTTGAGCACCAGGGTTCGGCCTGAAGCTCAACCACAATTACTTCTTTATTAAATAATTTTTTGATAATTTGAGCCTTGCGCCAGTAAAAAACGGGCCGGAAAGGATAACTAATATAAGTTTTCAATTCTTTAAACCAAACCTTTCCGTATATTGTTGTCCCGACAATATCCCCCATTTTAGCCGATTGAACCCAAAAAGACCACTCCCCGCTATCGGAAATCAAAACCGGCCGGGAGTCCAAAGACCCCACTAATTCTATTTCTTTTTTCAATAAATTTTTATCGGGTTTCGGGCATTCGCCGAAAGGAAAAAGGGGTTCATTCTCCACTTGCCAGGCCCAGATTGCTTTAAAATTTTTATATCTGTTTACCACTTTTTCAATATAATTCAATAAGTCGTTTGGAACTCGGGATTTCACCCATTCGGGGATATGGCACTCAGGCCAGCGGGGTGTTTTCATCCCGATAACCAAAAGAAGGTTTACTCCCTTATCTTGGGCGGTCTTAACCTGCCAATCTAAATCCTCAAAATTATATTTACCCTCTTCGGGCTCAATTAGGTCCCAATAAGTGGCTAATTTTATGTCTTTTGTCTTTAAGTCGTCGATCAAAGCCAAATACGCCCGGCGCCAATCCAGTCCCAGGTTTTCCGCTTGTTTCTGGGAAAAATTAACCCCCCATCTTATTCGGCTTGCTTGAGGCGCTTGGCCGACAAAAAAATAACCGAGAAAAATTAAAAGAAAAACCAAAATTATAAACAACATGTTTTTAATCATTTATCAATTTTTTGATTTATCAAAAACACAGATGAAGATGAAGCGAAGCTTCATCGACTCGCCAATAAAGCCAACCCCGCGCCGATTAATAAAATTGCGACGATTTTTTGGAGAATAATCGCTTTTGAAATTTCTTCCTTTAATATTTTTGGGAATTTTAAAGAAAGTAAAATAGAAAAAACCAACAAAAATACGTATTGAATCCCCTGAAGGGCGTTAATGACGGCGACGTAAGCGAGCGGCGCCAGGAAAATCGCCCAATTTTGTAAAATATTCCCTCCCACGCCGGCGGCTTGGTTTGAAAGAAATAAAGTTATGGTCTTTTGCGGGAGGAATTCTTTTTTGCCAAAAATTTCTTTTCCTATTTCTTTTCTAAAAACTAGAAAAACTAAAACCGCCATCAAAAAACCGCCAACTCCCAACCAAATATAGCCCACCAAAAAAGGCAATCCCAAATAAAGATATTTAACTAAAACAAAATAAAGGGCAAATAAAAAAGCGGACACCAACGATACCTTAAGACTTTTTACGGTAATAGCCGTCGTTTTTTCGATGGTGATGACAACGCTTCCCGACACCAACAAAATAAAAGCAACGAAGCCGGTAAAAGATAATGTTTCTTGTCCCAGCGAAAACAGATATGTTAACCCCATTGAAAATAAAGGAATAAATCCCCCGATCGCCGGCACTATTTTTGAAGTTTCAAAAAGACTCAAACCTCTAAAAAACCAAAAAAGCGCTAAGACAAAAATGGCGCCAGCCGCTAAAGCCAGGGCCATCTGGGAAATTCCGGGAATAAAAAAACCCGCAAAGGGAATAAGCAAGACGGCCAGAATTTGTAGAATCCCGCTATAAAATGCGTAAATCTTATAGTTGGGAATAGATCCTCCTAAAAGATGCTTGTCAACTAAAGAAACGACTGCAAAAAGGAAATAACTTAAAATTGTGATTAAAAGCCAAGTTATATTGATATAATTTTTTCAATATTAAATGTTCCCATTTTTTCTCCCTCGATAAAACCCTGCATGGCGGCTTCAGCCAGATAGCCCTGATTTAACCAATCAAAAAGCCATTGTTCTGTATAACTCGGATTTTCCTGCTGCAGGCCAAATCCTGATTTTAAAAGCCATCTTTTATTAAATTTTTCCTGGGAACCTAAAGGCGGAGCGATAATTATCGGAATCCCGAGGGCCGAGTAAAAAGAAAGTTCACTTGGCTTTGTCCATAAAATATCGGTTTTACTTAAGGCCGCGTTGAATTTTTGGAAATAACTTTCGATATCTTTTTCAAAAATAATTTCCACGCTATGATTATTTTCTAACTTTATTTTTTTTAAATTTTCCTCAAAATAATTTTTAACGCTTTCTTTAATACCCGCGACCAAAATTACCTTAACGTCTCCTTCCCAGGTTTTGAACGTCAAAGATTTAACAAGCTTTATCCCAATCTCTTTCTGGGCGCCCGCTCCCCCCACGGCAAACATTACAGTCAAGGGATGGTCGGAGGCGGCGGGCAGTTGGCCCAAAGTTTTTTCAATTAGTATTTTGTATTTATTAAAATATTTTTTAAGGGGATCTAAATTTAAAAGTCTCTGCTTTAAGCTGTCTTCCAAAAATTCCGGCAACGGATAGCCGGTTAAAAAAATGTTTTCCTTCTTCACTCCGTAAAGCTTCAATCTTTCTGCTACCCTTTCTGTCGGCGCAAAATATTTAATTTTGCTTCTGGGGGGATTTAATGGCGCCCAAGACCTGGAAATATCCGCGTCGCAAATAATGCAGAAAATCTCTCCGGGATAATTAAAAAATTCGGCCATAAAAGCCGGGGTGAAAAAAGTAGTAACTATCGGAACGTTTATTTTTAGCTTTTCGCTTTGCGCCTTTAGTTCCCCTATCAAGTGCCCGCCCCAGCCCCTTTTCAATAAAGAATAAATTTGCCTTAAACCGAAAGTGGGCCTGGTTAAATCCCTTTTTGGATAAAAACTGAAAATTTTCTGAAATTGGTCGTAAAGAGAAAAGAAAAAATCGCCTACCAGGGGAGTATTCTGAAGCCGGGAAATAAATTCGTAAAATTTGCGGCTGGTTTCCCAGATGCGTTTGTCTTTTTCGGGGATTCCAGAATAATCATTGGCATTAATTATTTCCCCGTCAATAGCTATGTCTTTTAAAGGGAAAGCCGTTCTCTGATGCCCGTAGCCCATATTAACCGAAATAATCCACGCCTTATCCATGTTGATATATTTTAGCAAAAATTCAGTATTTCAGAAATTTTAATTTTTGGCTCTCCTGCCATCGCCAGATAAAAAATCCTAAAACCAGATAAAAAATCACCAGCCAAGCCCAGTGGAGGCGCTCAATCGTCAAAACATTTAAGGGGACCTTGGAAAAAATATCAACAATTTTGGTCAAATAATTCAAAGCCAGCCAGACCGGAAAGGAAAAAATCCAGCCAAGGAACGAAAAGAGCATTCCCGATAAACCAAAAATGAAAATTAAAATCGTCATTGGCGCCAAAAAAGGAACGATCAAAATATTGGCCGGAAGAGAAACCAAGGAAACATATCCGAAATTATAAATTAAAATAGGCAAAGTAAAAACCTGGGCCGACAAGGTCGTGGCCATCGTTGTTTTTAAAGGAAATGCCTTAAAATCAGGAATAATTTTAAGCCAATTTAAAAAAATCGGCTGGAGATAAATGATTCCCATAATCGCCAAGAAAGAAAGCTGAAAGCCGATATCAAACCTTAAAAGCAGAGGATTTAAAGCCAGCATAAAAGCTGCCGCAAAAATTACGGCTCGCTGGCCTTGCGATATTCTTCCGGATTTTTGGGCAAAAAGAAAAATACCCGCCATAATCCCGGCCCTGACCGAGGAAGCCGGAGCGCCAATCATTAAAATATAAAGAATAAGTAAAACTATTGATAAATAAAACGCCTGTCCTCGCCAAAGGCCCAAAGAAAGCAACAAAGTTAAGATCAAAGAAGCGATGATGGTGATGTTCATTCCGGAAACAGCCGCAATATGCCTGGTGCCGGTTAAATTAAATTTTTCCTGCCACTCTTTAGATATTTGCCCTTCATCTCCGAAAATCAAGGCCTCCAAAATCCCGACTTCCGGCGGAGGAATAAAGCTCCTGGCAACTTCCTTGAATTTATTTTTAAAAGAAAAAAGCGCCTTAATTATCGGATTGCCGAACCCGCGGCCGATTAACTCTATTCTGGGAAAACTCATTATTGAATAAATTCCATCTTTGACCAAATAATTTTTATAATTAAATCCGTTTATATCTTCCAAGGGCGCCTCCAATTTTCCGGCAATCTTTAGCTTGTCCCCGTATTTATATTCGGGATAACGGCTGGCGTTTATTAAAATCTTGCCCTCAACAACTGCAGCTTCAACAGTCAACTTGATATATTTTTCCCTGATATCCGGCTCTTTTGAAATCACCCCGACCAAATTAATAAATCCTTCTTTATTTTCCGCTATCGGGAAAAAATCAATAATAAAAAAGGAATATAAAAATATTCCGCAAATGAATGCCAGGCAAAAATAAAGTAGAATTTTTGAAGGAGTCATCAGAGAATACCCGCGAACAAACTCATCACCCCCTTAATGCCCAATAAGGCAGCAAAAACGATCAAAATAAAAACGGGAAAATTAAAAAAAATAGTTAAGATGAGCAATATTCCAGCTGCCAAATCCATCAAGCTTCCGATATCAGATATGAAAAGAAGGCCCTTTATTATCAGATAGCCGGCAAAAACAATGACTATAAGATTGGGAACGGGAATATCGTAAATCCCTCTTATCAAAAGAGAACTGGCGATTATATCCGCTATGCCTAGTAGTAACATAGATGTTTAATATTACCTTACTTGGCAGATTTCAAAAAAGGGCGAAACGGCTTTTTGAATTTCCAATAGAAAATCTCTTGAATAGGGCCTTATTTTTTCAAACGCGGGATTCAGGGTTTTTTCCGGCAAAAACGCCTGCAAATAATATCTTTTAGCTGGTAAAATATCTTTAACGATTTGAATAATATCTTCTCTGGTATGAATGCTGGGCACCACGGTCGTTCTGAATTCATAATCAACTCCCGAATTTTTAATTATACCTATGCTTTTTTTAATTTTATCTAAATCCGCTTTCACTCCCGTCGCTCCTTCATAGTTTTGGGCCTTGACTCCCAGAGGCGCCTTTATGTCCATGGCAAAATAATCAACAATTTTTTTATCAATAAGTTTTCCCAGCATTTCCGGATTTGAGCCGTTGGTGTCCAGTTTCACAAAAAATCCCATTTTTTTTATTTTTTTAATAAAACCGGGCAATTTTTTATCGCGAGTGGGTTCTCCCCCGCAGATCGTTACTCCTTCCAGCAGGTTTTTTCTTTCTTTTAAGAAATTAAAAAAATCTTTTTCTGAAATATCGGGATGCTCTTTTATTTTTTCCGGCAAAACCAGTTCGGGGCTGTAACAAAAAGGACAACGAAAATTGCAGCCCGAAAGAAAAACCGTGCAAGCGACCTTGCCCGGAAAATCAATTAAAGTGAGTTTTTGAAGTCCGCCGATCTTCATCAAGTTTTAACCAATGTCGCATATTCTTTTCTTTCTTTGAATTCCTGCTGTTTCCCCAAATTCCACTGCCCGACCGGCCTCAAATATCCAACAATCCTGGAATAAACCTCGCAGGGCTGGCTGATCGTGCATTGGGGGCAGGTGAAATGCTCGCCTGAAATATAGCCGTGAGTCGGACAAATGGAAAAAGTCGGAGTTAGGGTGATATAGGGCAAATGGAATTTTTCAAAAACCGTTTTAATCAGATTTTTCACATTTTGGATTTCTGAAACTTTTTCTCCAACAAAGAGGTGGAGAACGGTTCCCCCGGTATAACGGGTTTGCAACTCGTCCTGCAGTTTCAACGCTTCAAAAGCGTCATCGGTATAACTAACCGGCAGATGAGTTGAATTGGTATAATAAGGAATTTTCTTGGTGCCGGCGGTAATGATGTCGGGATATTTTTCTCTGTCTTTTTGAGCAAGGCGATAGGCCGTGGATTCAGCCGGAGTCGCTTCCAAATTATATAAGTTGCCTGTTTCCTTCTGATATTTTGCTAATTTTTCCCGCATGAAATTTAAAATTTCCACAGCGGTTTTTCTGCCCTTTAAAGAACCGATGTCAACTCCCAAAAAATTCAAAAGCGCTTCATTCATGCCGACAATGCCAATGGTGGCAAAGTGATTGCCGAAATACTGGTCGCGCATTTTTTTAACGCCCGCCAGATAAAACTTAGAATAAGGATAAAGGCCTTTTTCCATAAATTCTTCCAGCGCTTTTCTTTTTATTTCCAGGGACCCTTTGGCCAACTCCATCGCGTGTTCTAATTTTCCAAAAAATTCTTTTTTAGTTTTAGATAAATACCCTATCCTGGCCAGACCGATGGTCACCACGCCGACACTTCCGGTAAGAGGGTTAGAGCCGAATAATCCTCCGCCTCTCATATAAAGCTCTTTATTATCCAGCCGAAGCCGGCAACAATTAAAAGAAATTTGGCCAGAAGAGTGAACGAAAAGATGATTTTTTTCAAGCTCTATATCATAAAATTCCTTTAGTTGTTTATATTCTTTCTGTTTAACAAATTTTACTCGCGTTATATATATATCGCTGTTTTTGATCTTTAATCCCTCCTCCGTTTGGGCGTCGTATTTTTCTAGAGTATCAAATCCAACCATTCTTGACTTCGTAAGGCCGGGGACCCTATAAGTAGATGCTATCCAGCCTGGCACTCTTTCAGCTAATATTGGATTATTCGTCCAACCGTTGCCTTCTTTTATTTTTGATTTAGCGTGCTGTAAATAAATTACCTGGCTATTTTCCCTCAATTTATAAGTAACCGGCTGGCCGATCAATGCGTAAAGCAAAACTAAATCCCTGGATAATTCCAAGTCATTTATATGAATTTCTTTTCTCTTAGCATATCCGTCGCCCCTGAAGTGAAATTCTAGAAAACTCCTGATAACGTTCGGCGGGGAATTAAAAATTATTTGGGGCAATCTTCCATATTTTTTAAACCCGGCGTTATATAACTTCCTGGCCAAATCCGAATTATAAACATAGAGATAATAAGTATTATATCTCGGGTCTTGTTTTTCTTTTGTCCCAACTCCAAAAACTTCTTTAATCAAAGATTTAATAATATTTAAATTTTTCTTGTCGCCAGTTTTGAATGTGAACTGCATTCCTCGCGGTTCACCAAAATGAGTATAGCCCCTTCTGTTCTCAAAAAGATAATTGCCATCGGCAATGAAATATCCTAAAATTTTCGCCAAATCTTCATTCAAAACAAATTTATCTAATTTTTGACATTCTTTTGATAAACTATTTTCTGCCTTTTTTAAAGAAATAAGATAATCGCCTTTTTTAATATCTCTTGACCATTTCATTTTTATTCCTTTTTCGGTGAATATTGGAATCGGGTGTTTAGTTGAAAAAATAGCTTTTTTCCCGTCTTCGGTGGTAATTTCCACCGCCATAGTATCAACAACTCTCAAAAATCTTTGAACCTTAGACCATTCAGTTTTCAGCGTTTGAGGATTTAATGATAAAACTTGAAGCCCTCCTTCTTTTTTACAATCTGCCCACCCTTCGCTATCAAAATTTTCATTTTTGTAATTTTCTGCCACTTCTTTGATGGATAACCTTTTAATGTGGTGAGAATTTCTAATTAATATTTCTTCTTTAGCGCTAAGGCACATGCTTCTTACGTCTTCAGGCTTCATGTCCGACTGGATAAAGTTGGAAAAGTAATTAACCCCGTATTTAGCCGTCGCCTCCCACATTAAATTCAAGTTTGGATCGTCCCAAGCAAAATCCTTGGTAACGTTTATAGTAGGGATGGGAAAAGTGAACGGCCTGCCCTTGGCGTCGCCGTCTAAAATCGCCTCATAAAAAGCCCTGTTCAAAACATTCATTTCTTCCTGAAACTCGCCGTAGGTTTCTTTCTGGGGCAGTCCGCCGATAATCACGGGCTGTTTTGCCAAACTGGGCGAAGGAGTAATATCTAAAGTCACATTTGTAAAAGGACATTGAAAACCGACTCGCGTGGGAATAGCCATATTAAATAAAAATTCCTGCAAGGATTGTTTTACTTGGGCAAAATTCAAATTATCGTATCTGATGAATGGCGCCAGCAAAGTATCAAAAGAAGAAACCGCTTCGGCTCCCGCGGCTTCTCCCTGCAAAGTGTAGAAAAAATTAACCAATTGCCCCAAAGCGGTCCTTAAATGTTTTGCCGGTTTTGATTCCACTTTTCCCGCCACTCCGCCAAAACCCTTAATTAATAAATCATAAAGGTCCCAGCCCATGCAGTAAGGAGCCAAAGTATCTAAATTATGAATATGAAAATCGCCGTCTTGCACCGCCTCGCGAATTTCTTTGGGATAAATTTTATTCAACCAATATTTTTTGGTCACAGCCGACGTGACATAATGATTCAATCCCTGCAAAGAATAAGCCATGTTGGCGTTTTCTTTGACTTGCCAATCAAGCTCTTGGATATATTTATCAACCATTTCCACCGACTCATCTATCAGGCCCACGGCCTCCCGGATTTTTCTTCTCTGGTCCCGGTAAAGAATGTAAGCCCTAGCCGTATCCACTAAATTTTCCAAAATCAAAATCTCTTCCACGATATCCTGGATTTGTTCAACTTGAGGAATTTCGTTTTTTCTGAATCTTCGGTTGAGAATTTTTACGACTTTCCCCGCGAGTTTCTTTGATTTTATCCCGTCGCCTTCGCCGGTAGCGGTAATCGCTTTTTCAATGGCATTGGAAATCCTAGTCTCGTCAAAATCAACAATTTCGCCATCCCGCTTTTGAACTTTTGTAATAATGTTTTGGACCATAGGGATAAAAAATCTCCTACATAGGCGATGAGGCGTTGCCTCATCTTCACCTGCGCTTTTACTTCGTAAAAGCTTGGTAAGAGAAGATTACTCCATTGTAGCTCAACAAAAAACCCCGTCAAAATGGGGTCAAGTCCTCCTAAAACTCAAGGTTATCCACAGACCAAGTTTTCGCAGAGCGAAAACGAAGGTGAAGATGAGGCAACGCTTGCCTCATCGCCTGCCACCTAAAATCCCGTCGCGATAATCGTCACTTTTATTTCCCCCGGTTTTAATTTTGAGTCCCGGACTGCGCCAAAAATTATTTTTGCTCGGGGGTTAATCTCCTTAGTTATGATGCCGCCGATTTCTTCGATTTCAGCCAGGCTGACGTCTTTGCCTGAAATATTAAACAGCACTCCCTTAGCGCCTTTCGGGGAAATACTTAATAAATTTGATTGAAGTGCGGCTCTCGCCGCCACTTCCGCCCTTTTTTCTCCTTTTGCTTTGGCTGCGCCCAAAATGGCGGAGCCAGAATTTTTCATAATGGTTTTGATGTCGGCAAAATCAACATTGATTAATCCTGACGCTAAAATCAAATCGGTAATTCCCTGCACAGCTTGGCGCAAAATATCATCGCAAATCCAAAAAGCATTTATGATTGTAGTTTTGGTATCCAGAGTCGTTAGCAGTTTATCGTTTTCAATGGATATCAAACAATCAACTTTTTCTTTTAATAATTTTTCGCCGCTGTCGGCGATTTTCTTGCGGAAAATTCCTTCAAAAGAAAAGGGCTTAGTTACCACGGCCACGGTCAGAGCTCCTGATTTTTTGGCAATTTCCGCGACAACTGGAGCGGCGCCCGTCCCTGTTCCTCCGCCCAGTCCGCAAGTGATAAAAATCATCTGGCTGTCTTTTAACGCATCCTCAATTTCTGCACGGTTTTCTTCAGCCGATTTTCGGCCGATTTCAGGATTCATTCCAGCCCCTAATCCTTGAGTCAGCTTCCGGCCGATTCTTAATTTCAAATCTGCTTGAGATTTTTTTAAATCCTGGCTGTCGGTATTAATAGCAATCAATTCCACGCCCGCCAATCCGATTTTTTTCATTCTAGTAATCGCGTTTAATCCCGAGCCCCCAACGCCGACCACTTTTATTTTAGTTAACATAAAAAAATTTTTAAGGTATAAGCATTTTAAATATTTTCTTTATGGCGCCCCAAATTCCTTCTTGAACCGCCGGGAGGACTGATTCTTCTCCTCCGCTCTCTAAATTAAAGCCGTTTAAGATCAGGCCCCACGAAACGCTCCAAATAGGGTCGTCTACGTTCAAAATTCCCTGAGGTTTGCCGATTCTAACCGGCAATTTAAGCTCTTTTCTCGCCAAATCGGCTATCTTGGGCAGTTTTGACCCTCCGCCCGTTAAAACAACGCCTCCGGGCAAGGATTTTTCTTTGGAAATATTTTTCAAGTGCCGATTAATTTCGCTGAATATTTCCGAAACCCGCGGGACAATAATCCCTAATAATTGTTTCTGGGAAAATACCAAAGGCTCCTCCCCTTCCACTTTTATTTTTTCCATTTTTTTATTTTTAACCGTCTGGCAGGAACCGTATTCAAGTTTGATTCTCTCGGCTAAATCCATTTCCGTTTTAAAACCAACGGCAATATCTTCCGTAATATTGGCTGACCCCATGGGCAGAATTGCCAAATGAATTAAATCGCCTTCTTTAAAAACCGCCAGTCCCGAAGTACCAGCTCCGATGTCAACTATCGCCGAGCCCAATTCTTTTTGCTTTTCCGTCAAGCAAGCCCGGGCCGCGGCAATGGGCGAAGGAATTCTGTCTGATATCTGAAAATCGGAATTTAAAATTGCCTGGGTATGATTTTTAAGATACGGCGCGAACCCGCCTATCGCCAGAACATCTGCTTCCAATCTTACGCCCTGCAGGCCTTCGGCCTCTTTAATCCCCCTTTCGCCATCAATAATAAATTCCTGGGGCACAATTTCAAAAATCTCTTTAAGGGGCGGAAGAGAAACAACCTGAGCCTCCCGCAGCACCCGGCTGATGTCTTCTTCTGAAATCTTACGGTCAGCCCGAGAAACGGAAATTAAACCATGGGAGGGCTGACAAAAAAGATGGCTCCCATCAATATTGATATAAAAGGAATTAATCTTTTGTTTTAATTCTGTTTTCAGTTGGCGAAATATGTCCTGCAATATAGACGAAACGTCTTCGGGCTTGACCACAATTCCCCTTCTTACTCCCTTGCTCTCTCTTTGGGCTTGAAAAACCACTTCCAAATCATCGCCGTTTTTTTGGCTGACAACCAGGGCTTTAATGGTATGGGTTCCGATGTCTAAGGCGGCGATGTAATGATTGCTCGGCATACTATATTTTTTTGAGATATTTATCTTCCTGCATTTTTTGGTGAGTAAATCCTAAAATATGTAAAATGCCGTGAACAAGAACCCGAGAGAGCTCTTTGGTTTTTTGAGGACAAATCACCACTTCGCCGTAATTATTATCGTATTTGAAAGATAAAACATCCGTTGCTTTATTTTTGCCCCTATACTCCTTATTTAACTCCTTTATTCTCGCTTGTCCAACCAGGACGATGGATAAGTCCATAGCTAGCCGGTTTTCTCCCTTTAAAACAATTTTAGCAACTTTTTTCAAAAAAACCTTGTCAACGGCCGTGGCTGTCAAATTATTTATTTCTATCATCTTTTTCTTTTAATATATCTTTCAAAATTTCAATAGTTGACTGCCGCTTGGCCCATTTTTCAATGTAATTTAAATCTGGTTTGGCGATATTAAGGATTGATTTAATGTCTTCTATTTGCTTTGCCCCCCGCCCTTCCTTATACCAAATTAATTTGCTTAGAACTAAGTCTTCCGCCGAAATAAAATTTATCATTTGGCCATTAATCTTTTTGACAATCTTTCTTTCAAATTGTTCAAAGGGATATCTTTTTACCCAAAAATCTACTTTTAACCCAGTCTGCGGATGAATAAAATTAAATTCTCCTTTTTTTTCTAGAGCGTCTTCCATCGCCTCTTCTGAAACATAAGTGTCTTTATCTATTGCCAGAAGGGCTTCGGCTAATGGTTTTATATTTTTTAGAACCAATTCTATAACAATATCAATATCGGCCGTGAAACGAGGTTTAGCTAAAACTGCTACGGCAAATCCGCCGGTCACTACATAAGATATCTCAAGCTCATCTAATATTCTCGCTATTTTGCAAAGAAGTTGTTCGGGAGTCATTAATTTTTTGTTTTTTCAATTCGTCTAATTTTTTGCCGAGAAAAAACAATTGGCTGGCAATTTTGATTTTTTTATCAGCCGGCATTTTTCGGTAAATTTCATTTTGAATTTTTTCAGCTTCCTTTGAATTCATATCAAGATAAAAATTCTTTAACAATCCTGGAAACCAAAGCATTATCGGCTTTGCCCTTGATTTTGGGCATTAACTCGGCCATAACTTTTCCCATATCTTTCATTTCTTTGGCTCCGGTTTTAGCAACCGCCTCTTTTACCAACTTCCTGATTTCCTCTTCTGGCAATTGCTCGGGCAGATATTTTTGCAAAATCTCCGTTTCTTTTCTTTCTTTGTCAGCCAGCTCCGGCCTGGCGCCTCTGGTATAAAGCTCAACCGCCTCCCTTCTTTTTTTAATTTCCGACGAAATCACCTCGATTAATTCTTCGTCAGTCAGGGGAATCTCCTCAGCCTTGCCCAATTTAAACCTTTTTTCTTTTTCTTTATTCAAAACAGCCGCTAGAACCATTCTCAAAACCGAAACTTCCAGTTCCTTTTTTTCTTTTAAAGCAGAGTTCAAATCCTCTTGGATTTTCTCTTTTAACATTGAATTTTTGCTAAAGCTCTCCCAGTTTTTTTAATTTTTCGTATTCTTTTCTTTTCTCCTCCTTTCTCAAAGCAGATTTTTTTGTCGTGCCCTCGGATTTTTTTCGGCGCTTGAATTGCCCCTTTTTCGCCCGAATCAAAATTCCGCTTTGCTGCATACCTCGGCTAAAGCGGCGGAGCAGACTTTGGTTGCTTTCCCTATTTTGTTTTTTAACTTCTAATGGCATATTTTTATGACCAAGGCAGCGGGCCGCCGCCCATTATATGCAAGTGCAAGTGATCGACTGTTTGCCCGGAATCCTTGCCGAGATTAAAAACTAATCTGTACCCGCTATCAGCTATCCCTTGTTCCCTGGCTATGGATTTAGCCAATAAAATCAACTCGCCAACCAATTCTCTATCGCTAAACTCAAGAGAATTTACTGAATTGATGTGCCTTTTGGGGATAGCCAGAATGTGGATAGGGGCTTTCGGGGCGATATCTCTAATCGCCAAAAATTTATCGTCCTCGTAAACTATTTTTGATGGTAGCTCTTTATTGATAATTTTGCAAAAAAGACAATTTTCCATGTTACTTCTTCAATCGCTTCTTTATTTCCGCGACTGCTCTCGCTAACTTTACGGTTTCCTGTTTTCCGTTTTTCATATCCCTAATAATAATTATTCCCTGCAAAACCTCCTGCTGACCCAAAATTAAAGTGTATTGCACTTCTTCTTTATCGGCGATTTTTAACTGGGCCTTCAAAGAATCGCGGCCCAAAGATTCTAAAACCCGAATATTCTCCTGGCGAAATTCTTCTATCAATTTCAAACATTTTCTTTTGGCCGAAGTCCCCAGCTGGGCTATAAAAACCTGCGGCCGGCTCGGGTGAGAAAATCTTACGGCTCCTTGCCCTGAGCCACGTCGAAGGGTTTCAATAATTCTTTCTAATCCCCCCGCTCCCCCGACCGAAGGCGTTTCCTTGCCGCCTAAAATTTTTGTCAGATTATCATATCTTCCGCCAGCCGCCAGGGTCCCCATGGTCTTGCCCTCGGCCGATTCTTCCACAATTTCAAAAACGGTTTTGGTGTAATAATCCAAACCTCGGACAAGATAAGGATTTAAATGATAAGGCAATCCCATTTCTTCCAAAAATTCCAGAACTTCTTTAAAGTGCCTGTGGCAGGGCTCGCAAAGGTGATCGATAATTTGGGGTGACCCGGCCACTATTCTCTGGCATTTTTCTTCTTTGCAATCCAAAATCCTTAAGGGATTTTCTTTCAACCGTCGCCGGCAGTCCGAACATAAAGAATTAACTCTTGTTTTAAAATAACTGACTAAAATTTTTTTATAGTAAGGCCGGCATGCAGAATCGCCGATTGAGTTAACCTGGACAACTAAATTTTTTAGTTTCAGCTCTTTTAAAATATTATAAAAAATCTGGATAACTTGGGCGTCAAGAGCCGGGCTAAACTCGCCTAAAATCTCAAAGCCAAATTGCCAAAACTGGCGGAATCTTCCGGCTTGAGGATGCTCATACCTAAAAAAAGGAGCCAAGTACCAGAGTTTTACGGGCTGGGGCAGATTCATCATGCCATGCTCGATATAAGCCCTGGCAACTGGCGAGGTTCCTTCCGGCCTCAAGGCTAAAGTATCGCCGCCTTTAGTTCTCAACAAAAACATCTGCTTTTCAATGATATCAGTACTCATCCCTACGCCTTTCAAAAAAAGTTCCGCTGATTCCAAAATCGGCGTATCGATTTTTTCAAATCCATAAAAATCAGCGGTGTCTTTCACTACATCCGAAATCTTTTCAAAATACTTCTGCTCTTCAGGCAGAATATCGTGCATGCCGGTGGGAGATTGAAATTTTAGCTTCTTCATAAAACGAATTTTTATATAATAAAAATGAAGTTGAAGATGAAGTCGCTACTTCATCACCTTAATAATTAGTATGCCGGCGCGCCGAAAGCGGTGAAACTAGTTAACGGCCAGGCCCGTAAAATCACCCGACCGACGATATCTTCTTCGGGCAGTAATCCCCAGCGCCGAGAATCTGAAGAAGCCGCTCTGTTGTCCCCTAAAACAAAATACTCTTTTTCACCCAAGGCCATTTTTGTGTCTCCAAGGGTTAAAGTATTAGAAAGCAAATACTTTTCATCTAAAACCTCCTTGCCCTTTGCGCTTATAATCGTTATTTTTCCGCCTTGAATTTCCACGGTTTCGCCGGGCAAGCCGATGATTCTTTTGATATAGCGCTGAGAAAGGTCGTTAGGATATTTAAAAACCACCACCTCGCCTCTTTCCGGAACCCGAAATCTGTAAGACAATTCGTCAATAATCAAATAGTCGCCGTTTTCAAAATTAGGGTCCATGGACTGCCCCTTGACGAAAAACGGCTGAAAAACAAAATACCTGATAGGAACCACTATCAGCAAAGCGATAATTATAATTTTGGCCATTTCCCAAATAAAAGACAGTATCTTGCTCATGTTTTCTCTATTTTAGCATGATTTTTTGGCTTTGCAAGTTAAAGTGTTAGAATAAAATATATGTTATTAATTGTCGGCCTGGGAAACCCGAGCAAAAAATACGAAAAAACAAGGCACAATATCGGCTCTCGCGTAATCGGTGAGCTGGAAACTTTGAATTTACGAAATGTTATTCTGGCAAAACCAACAATTTTTATGAACGAATCCGGCAAAGCAGTCAAAATACTAAATATTAAATACAAAATAAAAAATATAAATTTGTGGGTGATCCACGACGATATTGATATTCCTCTGGGTGAATTCAAAATTCAAAAAGGACGAGGGGCGGCCGGTCACAAAGGCGTGGAGTCAATAATAAAAGAATTAAAAACGAAAAATTTTAATCGGATAAGAATCGGCATCTGTCCCGAAAGGGGCAAGCCAAAACAAGTTGACAGATTCGTCCTCCAAAGCTTCGCCAAAGCCGAAGAAAAAACTCTGAAAGAAGTTATAAAACAAATCATCACAGAGATAGAAAAACTTTCTCAATAAATATATGACATAGATGAATCTGTCAATCAGGCAAGTTCTAATAGTTTCAATCACCCCCTACTTTTTAGAAAAGGGGAATTTTTGGTTTGAGAAGAATATAAAACAAATTCTGGAGGCAAGAAAAACCCAGTCGTTTTTCCAGGATAATACGCTATATATAGAAAGAGACCAAAAAATAAGCCTGTCTGAAGTCTTAAGAAAACTTGATGAAATGGGCTATGAAAAGGTTTTAGAGGTTTCGTATCCCGGGGAATTTTCCCAGCAAGGCGGTATTGTTGACGTTTTTCCGATTAATTTAAATTACGCCCTGCGCTTGGATTTTCTGGGAAATAAGATTGAAAATATTGAACAGCTGCCGATTAAAATAGAAGATGAAAATTCGGCCAGAGAAATATTAAAAAAGCGGTTGAAATCCCAGAAGTTATTTTCCGACTTAAAGGGATTGAAACCAGGTGATTATTTAGTTCATCTTGACCACGGGGTAGCCAAATTTCTTGGGGTTGAGAGTGATTATTATGTTTTGCAGTATGCCTTAGGAGATAAATTATACGTACCAATTGGATTAGAACGAAAACTTTCAAGATATGTCGGGTTTTTGGAGCCGAAAATATCGCGTCTGGGCTCCTCCTTGTGGCAGAAAACGAAAAAGAAAATAAAAGAAGAAACGGAAAAATTAGCTCAAGAACTTTTGGAAATTTACGCCAAAAGAGAAGTCGCCACCCGTCCTCCATATCTGGCAGAAGATGAAATAGATATCCAGTTAAAAAATACTTTTCCCTATAAAGAAACGCCAGACCAAATTCAGGCGATGGAAGAAATAAATCGGGATCTAGAAAAACAAGAACCCATGGACCGCCTGGTCTGCGGGGATGTCGGATTTGGCAAAACCGAAGTGGCTTTAAGGGCAATAATAAAAGCCGTAAAGTCCGGCTACCAAGTCGTTATGCTCTGCCCCACCACTATTTTAGCCAGCCAGCATTTCCAAAATTTTAAAGCAAGAATTGAAAACCTGCCAATAAAGATCAATCTGCTTTCCAGAATCCAATCCAAAAAAGAACAAAAAGAAATTGCCGAAGATTTAAAAAACGGAAAAATAGATATTATCATCGGCACTCACCGGCTTTTGTCAAAAGACATAGAATTTAAGAATTTGGGATTATTAATTATTGACGACGAGCAGAGATTTGGCGTTAAGCAAAAAGAAAAATTCAAAAAATTACGGGCTTCCCTCGATGTTCTTTCGCTCTCGGCCACTCCCATTCCCCGCACTTTATATATGGCTCTTTCGTCTTTGAAAAATGTCAGCTTAATCCAGACACCGCCCGAAGGCCGGCTGACGGTAAAAACTTTTGTTTCCAAGTTTTCTGAAAAAACAATAAAAGACGCGATTGAAAATGAATTGAAAAGAGGCGGCCAGGTTTATTATCTCCACAACCGGGTGGAAACCATCGGGGCAATAAAAAAATATTTAGAAAATATTCTGCCTGTGGTAAAATTCGGCATCGCTCATGGCAGAATGGAAGGAAAAAAAATAATAAAAATAATGGAAGATTTCCACCAAAAGAAAATTAATATCTTAATAGCGACTACTATTATCGAGAATGGTTTGGATTTACCCAACGTCAATACCTTGATTGTTGCCGATTCAACTAAACTGGGCTTGGCCCAGGCATATCAAATAAGGGGCAGAATCGGCCGGAGCCACATCCAGGCCTATGCTTATTTTCTTTATCCCAAAAGATTGCTCGGATTAGCTAATCAACGGCTAAATGCTTTAAAGGAAGCCGAAGAATTGGGTTCGGGTTACAGAATCGCGATGAAAGATTTGGAAATCCGGGGAGCAGGCAACATCTTGGGCAAAGAACAATCGGGCAACATTAATCAAGTCGGCCTGAATCTGTATTGTCAGATGTTATCGGAAAGTATAGAAAAAATAAAAACTTTGTAATTTTTAATAATGGTGGTAAATTGAAAAAATATGCCGTTGGTGATTGTGGAAAGTCCGACGAAATCAAAAACGATTTCCAAATTTTTAGGCCCAAAATACGAGGTCCTGTCTTCTTATGGCCACATTCGGGATTTGCCTAAAAGCAAACTGGGCATTGATACGGAAAATAATTTCAAGCCCGACTACATTATCCCCTTAAAAGCCAGGAAAACAATTAAATTATTGAAAGCCGCTGCCGGTAAAACCGACTCTGTTATTCTGGCCACTGATGAGGATAGGGAAGGCGAAGCCATAGCTTGGCATCTCGCCCAAGCTTTAGGGCTTGAGAAATTCCAGCGGATCGTTTTTCATGAAATCACGAAACCGGCTATTGAAAGCGCCTTAAAAAATCCGCGGGACATCGATATAAATCTGGTTGACAGCCAACAGGCCAGAAGAATCTTAGATCGGCTTGTCGGCTATAAACTATCTCCATTTTTATGGAAAAAAGTGGCCAGGGGCCTTTCAGCCGGCCGAGTCCAATCGGTTGCCGTCCGTTTAGTCGTGGAAAGGGAAAGAGAAATTCAAAAATTCATACCCCAGGAATATTGGAGCATTGAGGCCCTGCTCCAATCAGACAAAAAAGAATTTACTGCTTTTTTAATAAAAAAGGATGAAAAATTTTTAGATAAATTGGCCATTAAAAATAAAAAGGAAGCGGACGATATCTTAAAAGAGCTGAAAGGGGCGCGGTACGGAGTTGAAAATATCGAGAAAAAAGAAATTAAAAGAAATCCTTTGCCGCCATTTACCACTTCTACTCTGCAACAGGCCTCTTGGCAAAAATTCCATTTTCCGGCAAAATTTACAATGGGCCTAGCCCAGCATTTATATGAAAGAGGATTCATCACTTACCATAGGACAGATTCTTTGAATATTTCCCCATTAGCTTTGGGAGTTGCCAAGAAATTTATAACCAAAAAATACGGCGATAATTATTATCAGATCAGAACATATAAAACTAAATCTAAAGGCGCCCAGGAAGCCCACGAAGCCATCAGACCCGCCTATCCCGACAAAACTCCCGACTCGTTAAAATTAGACGAAAACACTTTTAAACTCTATGGATTGATCTGGCAAAGGTTTATCGCCTGCCAGATGAAAGAAGCTGTTTTTGATTCAACCGCCATTGATATTTCAGCTAAAAATTATGTATTCCGCGCTAACGGCCAAATTTTAAAGTTTGACGGATTTTTAAAGGTCTACCCGATTAAATTTGCAGAAAACGATCTGCCAACTTTAAAAATAAATGAAATTTTGGAATTAAAAAATCTTACTCCTAGCCAGCATTTTACCGAACCTAAGGCAAGATATAATGAAGCGACTTTAATCAAGGACTTGGAAGAAAACGGCATCGGCCGGCCATCAACTTACGCTCCGACTTTAGCAACGATACAGGAAAGAAATTATATTGAAAAAAACGAAGATAAAAGATTCCAGCCCACGGAAATCGGTTTAGTGGTCAACGATATTCTGGTAAAACATTTCCCGGAAATTATTGATATCCAATTTACCGCCAAAATGGAAAAGGATTTGGACGAAATTGCCGAAAATAGAAAAGAATGGGTGCCGGTAATCCAAGAATTTTATGCTCCATTTGAAAAAAATCTGGAAGGGAAATATGAGGAGGTTTCCAAAAAAGAATTCACCGAAAAACCGACGGATAAAATCTGCCCGAAATGCGGCGCTCCGCTTTTGATTCGTCTCGGAAAATTCGGCAAGTTCTACGCTTGTTCCGCTTTCCCGAAATGCCGCTACACAGAATCATTAGAAAAAAATGATTTGAAAATCTCCTGCCTTAAATGCCAGGAAGGGAAAGTCGTGGAAAAGAGGACTAAAACCAGGAAGATATTTTACGGCTGCAACCAATATCCAAAATGCGACTTTGCCTTATGGGACAAACCCACGGGAGATAAATGCCCGAAATGCCAATCGCTTTTAATTGAAACCAAAAAAGGACAAATAAAATGTTCGCGAAAGGAGTGCCAATATGCGGTTGAATCCAAAGAGAAAATCTGATAAAAATTAAGTACGCTGCGGTGGCGGAATGGTAGACGCAATAGACTCAAAATCTATCGAGGGCAACCTCATGAGAGTTCGACTCTCTCCCGCAGCACTATTTTAAAAATCTCTTAGAAAATTTAATAACCAGCCAAGCGGAAATTATGCCAACGAGAGCGCCTGCTATTATATCTGAAGGCCAATGGACACCCGAAAAAACCCGGGCTATGCCCATTAAAAAACTGGCGACAAAAAATAAAATCCCCAGTTTTTTGTTGTAAAAATAAACAACCGCAGCTATGGCAAAATAAAAAGCG
>CAZWNE010000005.1:24884-33221 GCA_964635155.1 uncultured Candidatus Saccharibacteria bacterium | reverse complement strand
GCTGTTCCCTGTCCTTTTCCCGGCTCAAATAAAATTTATCTATGAGTTCTCGTAGCATGATGTTATCTCTTTGACCACTGCGGAGCACGTCTGGCTCTTTTTAAGCCGAATTTCTTTCTTTCTTTCATCCTCGGGTCCCTGATCAAGAAACCGGCCTTTTTTAATCTTTGCCGGAAATCAGGATTTGCCTCGACAATAGCCCTGGCAATACCGTGTCTGATGGCTTCAGCTTGGCTATGGCTGCCTCCGCCCTTCACCTTGGCGGTAAGGCCAAATTTTCCAAGAATATCCATTATGAAAAGCGGGGCCTTAACGATTTCCCGAAGCTCTGGATTCAAAAAATAATTTTCCAACGGCTTGCCGTTGACTGAAAATGTTTTTTCTCCTTGAGTAAAAAGCCTGACTCTGGCCGAAGCCGTTTTCCTTCGGCCCGTCGCTTCAAGGTATTTATTTATTTTTTCCTTGCCCGCCGTAGCTTTAGCAGAGGCGGGTTTTACTGTTTTTTTAACCATAAATTATTTTTCAACTTTAAGCCGCCTAATCATTTTGGCTCTTAGTTTATTTTTAGGCAGCATGCCCATAACCGCTCTTTTCAAGACAAGGCCGGGGCTGTTTTTAAAAACCTCTTTTAAGGGCGTAAACGTTTTATTGCCCATATATGCCGAGTGGCGAAAATATTGTTTTTGCTCTAATTTTTTTCCCGTAAACTTCATTTTTTGAATATTTTTTACCACGACATTATCCCCCATATCAAAATAAGGGACAAAATCAGTCTTGTGCTTGCCCCGCAACAAAATTGCGACTTCTGAAGCTAATCTTCCCAAGACCTTATTTGCGGCATCAATTGTATGAGTTTCTCTTTCCATAAATTATTTAACTAATTCAATAATAACCATTTTGGCGCCATCTGATTTTCTTTGGCCAAGTTTCAGAATCCTTGTGTATCCTCCTTTTCTTTCTTTATACCTAGGGGCAATTTCATCAATTAGCTTTTTGACCATCTCTGTTGAAAATTTTTTAGAAAGCTGGCGGCGGGAAGCCAAACCGCCCTCTTTTGCCAGAGTAATTTGCTTTTGGGCAAAAGAAGCCATAGTTTTGGCCTTGGCCTCGGTAGTCCGAATTCTTTCTTTCAGAAAAAGGGCGCGAGCTAGCCCTCTTAATAAAGCTCCCCTCGGATCCGTTTTCCTACTTAGTTTTCTTCCTTGTCTTCCTTTTTTCATTTTTTTTGGCTGGTTTTACTTTGACCTCCTTTTCAACCTTCTTTTCAAATGTTTCTTTCAAAAGAGAAAAATGCTGCACTAATATTTCCGCTGCCTGGAAAAAAGCGTCTTCGGGCGCAATAATCCCATCGGTTTCAATTTCCAAAAATAATCTATCAAAATTTGTTCTTTCTCCCACTCTCATATTTTCTACTCTAAATCCCACTCTTTTTATCGGAGTAAATATGGCGTCAACCGGGATTACTCCGATTCCTAATTCT
This sequence comes from uncultured Candidatus Saccharibacteria bacterium, assembly GCA_964635155.1. Classification (GTDB taxonomy): domain Bacteria; phylum Patescibacteriota; class Minisyncoccia; order Minisyncoccales; family CAZWNE01; genus JBBTTI01. The sequence continues at coordinate 31,741 of CAZWNE010000005.1, read as the reverse complement.
TCACCTTTTTTTCTGGCCTCCCTGGATAAATAACCTATTCCCTTTTCTACTAAAATTTCCATTTCCAGCTCGGCGGATTTGGAAGTTAAGGTAGCGATCTGGCAATCGGGATTAGCCAATTCCAGTTGGCTGGGTAAATCAAAATCGCTCCCTTTGGCCGATTTTTCTCCTTTTATCTTCATAACCGAACGCTGGGAATCCTCGCCGAATAATCTAAATCTTAATTGTTTCAGATTCAAAATTATTGTAACCACGTCTTCGGCCACTCCCGCAATGGTGGAAAATTCGTGAGAAACATTTTTTATTTTAACTTGCGTCACGGCCGCTCCTGACAAAGAAGAAAGCAAAACTCGCCTCATCGAATTTCCGACGGTAACTCCATACCCGGGGTAAAGGGCTTCGATTTCGAAAATGGCTTTATTTTTTCCCGACTTTACGATTTTTGGCGCAATTGGCAGTGGAATCATATAAACGAATTTTTATTTTAATAAGTTCGATGAGATAAATCTCATCTCTCGCTCAATTTATATTTATCCATCGAACTTCGAAATGAAATAAATATTTCATTGAGCAAATGCGGATAAAGATGAAGTCGCTACTTCATCGCCTAATTATCTTGAATAAAACTCAAATATAGTTGGGATTTCCGAAGGAGGCGCGGACTCTTCTAGGGTCGGCTCCCCTATTACCTTGCCTACCATTTTCTCGGCATCTAACTCAAGCCAGACAGGCGTTTTTTGTTTTTTTAATAAGGGTCTTAAATTCTGCAACATTGTTTTTTCCATTTTCTTGGCCCGAACCTGCAAGATATCGTTTTTCTTCAATTGAAAAGAAGGAATTTTAGTCGGCTTTCCGTTAACCATAAAATAACCGTGGGAAACCATCTGCCTTGCCTGAGCCCGTGATTTGGCAAAGCCCAACCGAAAAATAATATTATCTAATCTTGTTTCCAGGGCTTGGATTAATAAAACCGCCGGGTCTTTTTGGCTCTGCCCTCTCTTTTTAAGAATTTTTTTGACGTAGTTCTTAAATTGCTGCTCTTTCAGATTATACCACTTTTTCAAACCCTGCTTCTCTCGCAACTCCCGGCCGTATTCGGAAAGCTGACGGCGCCTTCTTTTTCCTTTTGGCCCTGGCGGATAAGCTCTTTTGACAAAAACGCACTTTGGCGAAAAACATCTTTCGCCTTTTAAAAATAATTTTTGGCCCTGCTGGCGGCAAATTTTACACTGATTAATTGGCATATTTTTTATACGCGTCTCGGCTTTCTCGGCCGGCAACCATTATGAGGTATCGGAGTGATATCTTTGATTGAATCAATTTCTATCCCCCTGGCAGCCAACGACCTTATGGCCGATTCGCGGCCCGAACCAATGCCCTTGACGAAAACCTTGACTCTTTCGATTCCTATTTTTTTTATTCTATCGGCCAAGGTCTCGGCCACCTTAGATGCGGCAAAAGGCGTGGATTTTTTGGCCCCCTTGAAACCAATGGCGCCCGCTGAAGCCCAAGATAAAACATTGCCCCTGGGATCGGCTATATTGATAATCGTATTGTTATAAGAAGAAAAAATATAAACCTGGCCTTCGGTAATTTTTTGTCGAGGTTCAATTTTAACTTCTTTCTGGAGCTTGGCATCAACCTTTTCTCTTTCTTTTATCAGCTCCTCTTGATTTTGAACGATAATTTTCTTTTTCCCCATTGAAACGAGTTTTTATTTTAATAAAAACGAAGTTTGAAGATGAAGCGAAGCTTCATCGCCTTTATGTTGGTTCAGCGGCCGGCTTCCGGCCCGATCCCACTGTTTTTCTGACATTTCCTCTGACGGTTCTGGTATTTTTTCTGGTTTTTTGGCCGCGGACAGGCAACCCCCTCATATGCCTTAATCCCCGCCAAGCTGAAATATCTTTTAACCGCTTGATATTCATCATTATTTCCCTTCTCAATTCGCCTTCTATTTTATAGTTCTTTTCAATTACGTCTTTCAGACGGTTCATTTCTTCGACTTTTAAATCTTTTGCTAAAACAGAAGGATTGATAGCCGCCTCTTTCAAAATTTTACCAGCCAAAGGCCGGCCTATCCCGTAAATATAGCCCAAGGCAATTAAAATTTGTTTATTTTCCGGGATGTTAATCCCTGCAATTCTCGGCATAGTGGCAATACTTATCCCTGGCGCTGTTTGTGTTTAGGATTTTTACAAATAACAAATAATCGTCCCTGGCGCCTGACGATTTTACACTTTTCGCAAATTTTTTTAATAGATGGATGGACTTTCACCTTTTTTATTTAGTTTTATTTTCCTCTAAAAGTTATTCTCCCCCGTTTTTCGTCGTACGGGCTTAATTCCACCGTCACCCGATCGCCAGGCAGAATTTTAATTCTATATATCCGTAATTTGCCCGCTAAATGGCACAAGACCTCGGGGCCCTCATCTAGTTTCACCCTAAAATTGGCGCTAGGAAGCGCCTCTATAACTTGGCCGGTTTTCTTTAAAAGTCTTTTATCTATCGCCATTAAAAAAGCAATATAAGAATAATATCAAATAATGTTATTCTAGTCAATAACCAAGTCCCACTTCGTGGGACGCAGGTGAAGATGAAGCAAAGCTTCATCGCCCCCCTAAAGCTTTAACTCAAGCTTAATCTTATCCAAATTTTTAGGTATTTTCCTTTGCCAGAAAGGCCAAAGCTTAATTTGGCTTTTCTCAATTTGAGGCTGATTTTCTAGAAATAGCTTGGCTTCCGCGAGAGAAAGGCCCGTTAATCCGCCCATTAAAAAAACCTCATTAATATCAGAATAAATTCGCGCTTTTGAAGTTGCAGAAAGGGTTAAATTTTTCGTTTTAGAATCAAAAGAAACAAAAGAGGAACTGTTTTTAAAACTATTTTCATCAATTTTTTTATCTTCGGTTATGGCCGAGGCAATCATTCCCCTGGCCAGCCCCGCCAGCTCTGCCTTATTAAAAGCTAAAACTTCCGATTTTATTTTTATCTGATAATTGAATTTTGGCACTTGGGCTCCGGCTTGCACTAAAGAAGAACTGGCCGAAATACCGTTTTTCCAGCTGTCTTCTAAAAATTCAAGTTCTGGCGGAAGATTAGCCGATAATTCGGTTTTATTTTGGCTGATTCCCTGCTCTTTTAATTGGCTCTCAGCTAACTTTAAATCATCTTTTGATACTTGGGGGACTTCTTTGCTCTGGCCGCCCGTAAATTTCTGCAACGATTCTCCATAAATCTGGATATATTGAGCAGTGCCGACTAATCCCGGAATAGAAAATTTAGAGGGCTCGATGTTATACTTTTCGCCGGCGCTATCAGCAATGACTTTCACGTCCATATAATTCTTCGCGGGAATAATAATTCTTTCCGTAGTCCTAAACCAGGGCTTTTCTTGGTTATTTAAAGCCGGAGAAAATTTTTCAACGGGCGGCTGCAACCGAGTATTTATTAATAAAACCTGATCTGATTGGTAATTATTGTAAATTCTGACTAGACCTGCGGCTTTCTGCTCTAAAAATTTTTTGCCCGAAGAAACGAACTCTCCTGAAATTATTTTTTCTGCGGTAAACAAGGTGCCGGGAATAACTAATTTTTTTTCAATGCTAAAATTTTCGGTTAAGGGCCAGATGATTATTTCCGCTTTAGATAAGGCGAAATAAGCCAAGGCGCCTAAAATTATCAAAACTGGCGCAATTAAAAAACTCTTCTTTAAAATAAACTTAGGTGAAGATTTGACCTCTGTTTTTTTAAACTCTTCCGCCTTAACCGAAACGGGCTTTTCTGCAGAGATAGGGGGCGTAATATCAATTATTCTCTTTGGCATAACGATTATAGTATATCAGAATTATTTTTGAATTAAAACAGCTCTAATTCTCCTAACTCCCGAAGCCGACGATTCTTCTTTAATAATTTTAAAACTGCCCAATTCCGAAGTCCTTTTAACATGAGGGCCGCCGCAGATTTCCTTGGAAAATTCAGCGACACTATAAACTTTTACCTTTTCTCCGTATTTATTTTCAAAAATACCCACTGCCCCTTCTTTTTTCGCTTTTTCCAAAGGCATTTCCTCGCACACAACTTCCAGGCCTTCTTTTATTTTTTCATTAACCAAATCTTCAACTTTTTTAATTTCTTGGTCAGTCATTTTTTCAGAATGAGAAAAATCAAATCTTAACCTTTCAGTATTGATATTGCTGCCTCGCTGATAGACATGCTCTCCTAAAACCTTTCTTAAAGCCGCCAACAGCAAATGAGTGGCGGTATGGTATTTTGTCGCCTGAATCCCGGCATCAGCCAATCCCCCTTTAAACATTCCCGAAGAAGCCGTACGAGAAAGTTCCTGATGTTTTTTGAAATCTTCGTTAAATTTTTCAATATCAATTTCCCTGCCTTTTTCTCTTGCTAATTCCTGGGTTAATTCTATAGGAAAGCCGTAAGTGGTAAAAAGAATAAAAGGATCGGTATTTTTTTCAAACTCTTTCAGCCCTTGCTCCAGAGTCTTTTCAAATTTTTCGGCTTCTTTTTGGATTACATTTTTAATGTAATTTTCTTTTTCTTTTATATAGGGATATGCTCCTCCATAAATCTCAATCACTTTAATCACTAAATCATTTAAAAAATTCTCCGGCAAGCCCAAGCGTTTTCCGTAGCGGATTGCCCTCCTGATAAGACGCCTGACAACATAGCCCTGACCTAAGTTAGATGGCTCCACCCCCCTTTTATCCCCGATAATAAAAGTAGCAGCTTTAATATGGTCGGCAATTATACGCATTTCTCTATCCCGATCAACATAACCCCAATCGCCAGATTTATCTATTTCAACGTTCGGCGAAAAAGAACCATAATTATCTGTTATTTTTTTGTGATAACCGTACTGTTTTTGAGACAATTCTTCTATTTTTTGGATTATAGGCAAAAATACATCGGACTGATAATCATCGTTTAATCTATTTTTAACTCTTAAAACTCTTTCTAGGCCCATGCCGGTATCCACGTTTTTTTGCGGCAAGGGCTCGTATTTTCCGTCCATATTCTTGAAATACTGCATAAAAACGTCGTTCCAGATTTCCACCCATTTTTTATCTTCCGGATTGAATTCTTTTGGCGCCTGTTTTTCCCCTGACCAATAAAACATCTCTGTATCCGGTCCACACGGTCCCGTTTGACCAGCTGGCCCCCACCAGTTGTCTTTTTCTCCTAATTCTTTAATTCTTTCTTTTGGAATACCTAAGTCCAGCCATATTTTTTCTGATTCTGAGTCGCCTTCAAAAACAGAAATAGCCAATTTTTCTTTTTCCAGGCTCAACCATTTTTTGGAAGTTAAAAATTCAAAACTAAATTTAATCGCCTCGTCTTTGAAATAATCGCCTAGAGACCAATTGCCCAACATTTCAAAAAGAGTATGGTGGGTTTCATCTCCCACTTCGTCAATATCCTGTGTTCTTATGCAAACTTGAACATTAGCCAATTTTTTTCCCCCAGGATGTTTTTCGCCCAATAAAAAAGGCACCAAAGGGTGCATGCCAGCGGTGGTAAAAAGGACCGTCGGATCGTTTTCCGGAATCAAAGAAGCCGAGGGTATGATAGTATGCCCTTTCTCCTTAAAAAAATCTAAAAACTTTTCCCTTAATTCTTTGGAGGTCATTAATATTTTAGCTGTACCTGTCGGCGACGTTCGAGGCGGCGAAGGATTCAGGCTTGATTTTCGGCTCAAAACCATTGCCCCGGATTAGTCCAGTAACTTCTCTAACCATGTCCCTGGTCACGCCTTTTTCGCCGACATCGGCATGGATATAAATAAACTGCCAGTTAAGAGAAGGCGCCAGATGTTTTTTTAAATTCTCCCGCAAAAAAAGCGCCAGTTCGCAGGAAAGCAAAACTTCTTGTAAAATCCGCTGGTGCCAGCCGTAAAACTTTCTAATCTCATGGTAATTCACCCTTTTCAGAAAAAACCTGCCCCCTTCCCCCACCCTCAAAATAACGATGGCCAAAGGAAAATTCGGCTCTTCGGACGAAGAGGAATCGCAACCGACGATGATGTCGTAAAATTTTTCCGGCTTTTCGGCTATATAATGGGAAATCTCCTTAAGAACTCCTTCAATTGATAAATTACCGCAAGTCGGATTGAAAAAATCTCCATTGAGAATGTCTTGCATATTCCGTATATTAAACTAATTCCGCTATCTTGGCAAATTCTTTCGCGTTTAACGAAGCACCTCCGACCAAAAGGCCCTGAAAACCGGCTTTTTGAATATAATCTTTGGCATTCTTAGCATTAACGCTGCCGCCGTACAAAACCGTTTTAAACCGAGCCAGAGATTCCCTGATTTTTTTAGCTTTCTGCCAGCTAATGGGTTTGCCCGTGCCAATGGCTGAAATCGGCTCAAAAGCAATAATTATATTTTTCCAACCCTTGGCTTGCGAAACATTCTCAACGCACAAAATCGGTTTCAGGCCGACTCTCAAACATGCTTTTATTTTTTTATCAGCCATCTCGTCGGTTTCTTTCAAGTTTCTTCTTCTTTCCGAATGGCCGATGATGACGTACTTTAATCCCAAATTTTTCAGCATCAAAGGGGAAACCTCTCCGGTGCAAGCTTCTTTTTCTTTCCAAAATACATTTTGAGCTCCTTTGGCTTTCAAAGCCGCCAAGTAAACAAAAGGCGGACAAATGATTGCCCTTGTATTTTTTACGGCGTTAAAAAGCGACTTAGCTTCGGCTAAAGTTTGAGGATTGCTCTTCCAATTGGCAACGATTAATGTTTCCATCACGTTTTTTTTCTTAAATATTCGGCGGCTTTTTCCGGCCCAATGGTGGAAATTTCAATTCCTGTTCCCAGCTCCCCTCCGGCCCA
>CAZWNE010000005.1:20938-24874 GCA_964635155.1 uncultured Candidatus Saccharibacteria bacterium | reverse complement strand
TCACAAAATGCCAATGATAATGATCGTAATTCTTGCCGTCACAAGGAAAAAAAAACAAAAAGAAATTATAATCGGGATCGTTGAGCCCCTTGAAAAGTTTTGTTAAAGCTATTTTAAATGCCTCGGCTAAAGAATTTTTTTCCTCATCTTTTATCCTTTCAAAATAAGCCAAATGATTTTTAGGATAAATCCTGATTTCAAAAGCAATTCTGGAAGCAAAAGGGCAAACAACCCAGAAATTCTCATTTTCAAAAATAATCCTCTGTCCGTCTTTTTTATCAAAATCCAGCATAACGCAATGAACGCATTTTTTATGTTTTTTCCAATATGCGGCGGAACCAGCCAAACTTCTGTTCACCTCGGGATCGATTATCGGGTAAGTAATAATTTGAGAATGCGGATGACTTATCGTGGCCCCCGCCGTTTTTCCGTGATTATGAAAAATAGAAACACAATTGACGAATTTTTCATTCATCAAGTCAAGATATCTTTCATGGTAAGCGTCAATAACTTGGCGGATTTCGGGAATGGAAAATTGCGCCATTGACCTAGTATGATCTCGGGTTATAACTACTTCGGCAAAACCAACGCCGTCCATCACCTGATAGGGCCCTTCTGTTCTTTTATTTAACCCGTCTCCCCGGGAGAAAGCCGGATATTTATTCTCCACCACTTGGACAAACCAATTCCCTTTTTTATCTTTATATTCTAAAATCTCCCTTTCTTTTTCTATTCGGCAAAAAGGGCAAGTTGATTTTGGCCCTGAGTCGCGCCGAGAGGTTTCTTTAATGAAATTTTCCGGCCTCTTGGCTCGACCCGTGGCAATTAAAATCCAATCCTTGGAAACAGGGTCAAAGCGGAGTTCGGACGGAAATTTTGTTTTTGAGATTTTAGGCATAAATATTAAATTTTAATTTCAGTAATCCAATCGCCATTTCTATTATGGAATTAAGTTTAACCTTGCTATTGGGATCATTTTCCCAATTAACCGGAATTTCGCTAAAATTAAAATTTCAACGTCAAAAGTCCAACCGGAAATTTTTGATTTTTGGAAAATTCTCTCGGCCGCCACTTTTTTAAATCCCTTGAATCCGCACTGGGTATCTTCAATCCCCCAAAGGCCGATAATGATTTTCCTGTACAATTTGAAACCGTCGCCCAAAATGACCCTTCTTAACCAAGGCTGGGGGGGATTTAAAACCGCTCCTTTAATATCCCGAGAGCCGATGACAACGTCAAATCCTTTTTCAAATTCGGGCCACATTTTTTCTATCTGGTCTATTGATGTGGAATTATCGGCATCGGTAAAAATTCTATAATCGCCTAAGGCCTCCAGCATGCCTTTTTTCACGGCAAAACCCTTGCCTTCGGCCGAAGAACCTTGAACTAATTTTAAACCCTTAATCTTACCATCCAACATTCTAACAACTCCGGCAGTCCCGTCGGTCGAACCATTGTCCACGACCAAAATCTCGGAATCGTAAATTTGTTTTGACAAATAATCGTTAATGGAACTCAAGGTTTTTCCCAACCGCTTTTCCTCATTATAAACCGGAATAATAACCGATAAACGCATATTAAAATATTATATCACGGTTAAGACCCTCGCTCCATCTTTGGTCACGGCTATGGTGTGTTCAAAATGGGCGGAAAAAGAATTGTCGCGGGTTTGATAGGTAAAGCCGCCTTTGGATTTTCTAATCCGCCAATCCCCCGCCGTTATCATTGGCTCTATGCAAAAAACCATACCCTCTTTAAGTTTTATTTTTGCTTCGCCTTGATATCTCACCTTATCCACGGTTTCTTTTGACATAGATACCGAGTTTAAAATCTGCGGGTCTTCATGAAGCTCTCTGCCTATGCCATGGCCGCAAAGCTCCCGGACAACGCCAAAACCTTGGCTCTCCACGTATTTCTGAATGGCCCTGGAAATATCGCCAAAACAATGCCCCGGTTTTATTTTCTCAATCCCGATTTCCAAAGATTTTTTGGTAACCTCAATCAATCTTTCAGCTTCAGGGCTTATTTTGCCGACAGGCAAGGTTACAGCCATATCGCTGTGAAAGCCCTTATATAAAATTCCCAAATCCAAAGAAATAATATCGCCTTCTTTTAGAATTCTTTCTCCGGGCACGGCATGGACTACTTCTTCATTTATTGAAGTACAAAGACAAGAGGGAAACCCGTCATATCCCTTAAAAGAACACTGGCCGCCCAATTTTAAAACAAGGCCTTCGGCGACCTTGTTTAATTCCCTTGTTTCAATCCCGGGCCTTATCATTTCTTCCAATTTTTTAACAATTCTGGCCAAGATTTTTCCCCCCTCGGCCATAATTTCAATTTCCTCTTGAGTCTTGATTGTCATTGGCTACAACGTTTTCAAAATATCTTTAAAAACATTTCCAATTGACTGCTCACCATTGATTTCAATTATTCTGCCTTGTTTTTTGTAATAATTAATCACCGGCACGGTTTTATTTTTATATTCTTCCAGCCGCTTTTTTATTGAGATCAGACTGTCGTCAGCTCTTACGACAAGTTCTCCGCCGCATTTATCGCATTTTTTAAGTTTTTTAAAATCGCCTACCCAAGGAATAAGTTGGCCGCATTTTTTGCACTGCCTTCTTTTAGTCAAACGATTAAATGATTCTTTCCTGGAGATATTGATTAAAACAACTTTTACATTTTTATCCCACTCATACCAATTTAAAGCTTGCTCTACCAAAATAGCTTCAATCATTATTCTGGTCCAGCCATCTAAGACAACGCCTTTAATTTTCAGATTTTTCTTTAATTTTTCCAATACATCTCCCAGGGTATCGATAAGAACTAAATCGGGGACCAGCTCGCCCCTGTTCATCACTGAAATAAGTTTCTTGCCGGTAAAACTGCCCGTTTTTTGCCGCACTCGCAAGCTATCTCCTGCTCCGACGTATTCTAACCCAAATTTTTTGGCAAGCAGTTTCGCTTGAGTTCCTTTCCCGGAACCCTGTGGCCCCATAATAATTATAGCTGTTGGTTTTTTATTAGAAGGTGTCATATTCGTGCATCTGCAATTGAGAACGAATCTGACGCAAGGTTTCTAAAACAACCGAAACCACGATTAATAAAGAAGTGCCGCCGATTAAAAACTGAAAAACCTGAACACCCGTGACCCCACCGATAATAGAAGGCGTCACGGCTATCAATCCTAAAAATACGGCTCCGATCAACAGCACCCTGTTTAAAATATAGTAAAGAAAATGGGCGGTGGACTCTCCCGGCCTGATGCCCGGGACAAATCCTCCCATTTTTTGCAAGTTAGTGGAAATAGCTTTGGGGTCGAAAGTGACGGCGGTGTAGAAAAAAGTGAAAAGAACGACTAAAACAAAATAGATAATGCCGTAAGCCCAGGGATTCTGAAAAAACAAACCAACTGATCTGGCAATATCGCCCACTGCCCCGCTGGCTCCGCCCAGAAAATTAGCAATCATTGTCGGAAAAAGCAAAATAGAAAGAGCGAAAATAATCGGGATGACGCCAGCCGGATTAATGTTTAAGGGCAAAAAAGTGGAAGCTCCGCCAAAAAGCTTATTCCCCCTGACTCTCTTGGCGTAAGAAACTGGAATATTTCTTCTCGCTTCGTTTATTAAAACCACGCTGACGATAGCCGCAAAAGCAAAACCGAAAAAAAGCAGATAGGAGGGAATTTTGCTCGGATCCCAAGTGGCCAAAATCTGACGGATATTATTGGGGAAATCGGCGATAATTCCGGCAAAAATCAGCAAGGAAACGCCGTTGCCAATCCCTTTTTCGGAAATCAATTCTCCTAACCACATCAAAAATAAACTGCCGGCCGTAATGGTGATAATTGAAACAAATAATATTTGGGGAGTAAGATTGGTAATAACGTTTTGTCTCGCCAGCAAGGAATGCATGCCGTATCCTTGGATTATT
>CAZWNE010000005.1:0-20928 GCA_964635155.1 uncultured Candidatus Saccharibacteria bacterium | reverse complement strand
TGGATTATTGCCAAGGGTATAGTTAAGATTCGGCCATATTGATTGAATTTTTGGCGACCCTGCTCGCCTTCTTCTTTATAAAGCCGCTCCAATTGGGGGAAAATCATTGTTAACAGCTGCAAAATAATTGTCGCGGTGATATAGGGACCTAATCCCAGCATGATAATGGAAAGATTATCCAAGGCCCCGCCAGTAAAAACATTCAAAAGGCCGAGCATTTGGAATTGGCCAAAAAAATTTTTCAGATTTTCTGCGTTGATGCCGGAGATCGGCAGATTGGCCATAATCCTAAAAACGGCAAAAATCGCCAGAACAAATAAAATTTTATTCCTCAAATCCTTTAATTTAAAAATTTGGATGATTTTCTGGAACATATTAGATTTTATTTTATGCTGCCGCCAATTTTCTCAATTTTTTCTTTGGCTGATTTTGAAATATTGCAGCCCTCAACGATTAATGCCTTGGTTATTTTGCCTTTGGCTAAAATTTTCACCCGAGGGAGCTTCCCCTCTATTTTACGAATTAATTTCTTTTCCAGCAAGATTTCCGGATTAACTTTATCCCCGGCATTGAATTTTTTATCTAAAATATCTAAATTCAAAACCGCTAATTGCAACTTAGCGGCCAAAGCCGGCGATTTGAATCTGTACCCCCGCAGTTTCGGATATCTCTTTATTAATTCCCGGATAATCGGCTTCATCTTACGGCCGGCTCTGGCTGACTGGCCTTTTATCCCTCTTCCTGAATAAGTGCCCGATTTGCCGCCCCGGCCTTTTCTCTGGGCTTTTTGGGGTTTATGAATTGGTTTTAATTGATGCGTCTGCATTTTGTTTTTTTAATTTTTTTAAGGCCGCTATTGTCGCCCGGGCGTTGTTTAATTTATTGCCGGTTCTGCCTAAAATTTTTGAAGAAATATTTTTGATTCCTGCCAACTGACAAATGGCCCTGACTTGGCCCCCGGCCACCAATCCCCGACCTTCTCTTTGGGGCATTAATAACACTTCAGCCGCTCCGAATTTAGCGCCCACTTCGTAAGGAATAGTATTTTTGACAATAGGAACTTCAATAATGTTTCTCTTGGCCTGAAAGGTAGCTTTTTCTATTGACTGGGCCACATCCAAACCCGAAGCCACGCCGACTCCGACTTTGCTGATTTTATTTCCAACAATAATAACGGCCCGAAATTTTAATTTCTTGCCGCCAGCCCTCGTATGGGAGACTCTGGCCAAATCCAAAAGCTTGGAATCAAATTCATCTTTTGGTTTTTCGAATTTTCTGTTTTCTCTAAACATATTTAAAAAATTATTAGTGGGGCTCGGTTTTAAAATTTAAGTCCTCCTTCTCTCGCCCCTTCGGCTACGGCTTTTATCCTGCCGTGATATTTGCATTTTCCTCTGTCAAAAATGACTTTTTCAACATTTAATTCTTTTGCTTTCTCCGCAATCAGCTTGCCGACCTTATAAGCGGCGTCCGTTTTCTTGGTTTTCTTTATTTTTAAATCGCTTGCCGCGGCTAAAGTTTTTTTCTGGTCATCGTCAATCAGTTGGGCAAAAATATGCTTGTTTGACCTGAAAACCGAAAGCCGAGGGCGGCTAAAATGCCCAAAAATTTTAACTCTTACCCGCTGACGTCTCCGATGTTGTTTTTCTCGCTTGTTTTGAACAGCCATATTTTTAGCCAGACGCCGCTGCCGTAACGGCTTTTTTACCTAATTTTTTCCGGATTATTTCCCCCTGGTACCTTATTCCCTTTCCCTTGTAAGGCTCGGGTTTTTTCAGCGATTTTATTTTTGCTGCCGTTTGGCTGACTTTTTCCAAGTCCGTACCTGAAACAGTAATAACATTCTTTTCAACTGAAAAATTTACGCCTTCTGGCGCTTTGACCTTCAAGGAATTAGTAAAGCCAACCCATAATTCCAAATCTTGACCCACAAGCGCAACCTTAAAACCTATGCCCTCAATCTCCAGTTTTTTCTCAAAACCGTTTTTTACCCCCAAAATCATATTATTTATAAGAGCTCTGATCGTGCCCCACATTGATTCAACTCTTTTTAATTCTTTTCCTTTTAATTTCAAATCAGGGGGCACTATCAAAATCTTATCTCCTTCAATAACAATTTTAAATTCGGACGGAAATTCGCGGGAAATTTCGCCCTTAGGGCCTTTCACGTTAACGGCGTTGCCGTCTATTTTGACTTCAACTCCGTCTAAAATTTCAATTGGTTTTTTGCCTACTCTTGACATATATTTACCAAACCTTGCAAATTACTTCGCCCCCGATTTTATTTTTTCTGGCCTCTCTGTCGGTCATTAATCCTTTGGAAGTAGAAATAATAGCTAAGCCGTACCCGCCCCTTACTTTTTGAATCTCTTTAAACGGGACATAGATTCTTTGCCCGGATTTAGAAATTCTTTTCAAGCCGGAAATAAAAGGTTTTTTATCTTCATACTTCAAAGTTATTTCCAAAAACGGCCTTAACTGGGCTTTTTTGCTTTTTTCCGATTTCTTTTTTTTCTTCTCTATCTTCCCGACAAGACCGGACCTTTCCAAAATCTTGGCGATTTCATATTTTAAATTAGAAAAAGGGAAATCAACCGTTTCTTTTAGAACGGCTTGGGCGTTTCTTATTCTATTCAACATGTCGGTGATTGGATCTACCATGATGATTTTTTAACTCCGGGTATTAATCCCTCATTGGCCATTTCTCTGAAGCATATTCTGCACAATCCGAACTGCCTCATAAAGCTCCTTTTTCGGCCGCAGGAAAAACAGCGCCTGACAACCCGCGATTTAAATTTTGGTTTCCTTTTTGATTTGGCTATTTGACCTTTTGTCGCCATAAAATGAATTTTTATGTAATAAAAATGAAATTGAAGATGAAGTCGCTACTTCATCGCCTTTTTATTTTTTAATCGGAAATCCCATTAATTTTAAAAACTGAATTCCTTTTTCTTTATTTTTAGCATTAGTCGTAATGGTAATTTCCAGCCCGAAAATACTCTTGGCCCTTTCAGACAGTATTTCGGGAAAAGCAATATGTTCCTTCATGCCTATCGTTAAATTACCGGCTTCATCAAAAGCCGCAGATTCAATTCCCCGAAAATCGCGGGACCTCGGCAAAACAATATGGATTAATCTGTCTAAAAAATCATACATTTTTTTTCTTCTTAAAACGCAGGCAATTCCGATATTTAATCCCTCTCTCAGTTTGAAAGCCGCGATTGATTTTTTCGCTTTTTTAAAAACCGGTTTTTGGCCGCAAATAAGCGAAAGGTCTTGCATAGTTGAATTTTCAACCCTTTTTTGCTCTTCGCCTGATTTTTCGGCCACCTGCCTCCCAAAACCGCTGTTAACAACAACCTTTTTAATCCTGGGAACGGCCATCGAATTTTTATAGCCGAATTTTTCCATCATTGCCGGAATAACCTCTTTTTTATATTTTTCTTGTAAGTTTAACATAAACTATATTTCTTGATTACATTTTTTACAAATTCTATATTTCTTGTCCCCGGTTATCTTATACCCCGCCCTGACCGCTTTGCCGCATTTTGGGCAAACCAATCTAACACAAGAAACGTCTATCAGTCCGGGGAGTTGGATAACCTGGCCCTTTTCTCCTCCTTTTTTCGGCTTTTGGTGTTTCTTTTTTAAATTAACTCCTTCAACCAAAATTTTACCTTCCTTGGGAAAAGTTTTCAAAACCTTGCCCTTCTTTCCCTTGTCTTTGCCTGATTTTATTAAAACTGTATCGTTCTTATGTATCTTCATCTGATTAAACAAGTTCTTCGGCTAAAGTGGCTATTTTCTCAAAACCTTTTTCTTTTATCTCCTTAGCGACGGGACCAAAAACTCTGCCCCCTTTGGGTTCTTTGGTCTTGCCCTCTAAAACAACGCAAGCATTATCGTCGAAACGAACATAAGTGCCGTCTAATCTTCTCAGCCCCTTTTTTTGGCGGATAATCACGGCCCTCGTAACTTCATGCTTTTTTATCAAACGTCGCGGGTCTCCCTCTTTTACCACGCCGACGATAATATCTCCAATCTGACCGTATTTTCTTTTACTCCCGCCTAAAATATGAAAACACTGCAGAACTCTCGCTCCCGTATTATCGGCTACCTTTAACATTGTTCTTATTTGAATCATCTAATGAGTCCCGCTTTGCGGGACGAAATTTAAGATGAAGTCGCTACTTCATCGCCCGATTTTTCATCGCCAATCTTTTTAATTACTCGCCATTTTTTATCCTTGCTGATGGGCCGGCATTCTTCAATGACAACCTTATCGCCCACTAAAAATTCTCCGGCCTCACAATGGGCTTTATATTTTTTTTGAACCTTATATCTTTTCTTGTATTTCAAGTGCTCTTTAATTCTTTCAACCTGAACCACAACGGTTTTTTGCATTTTATTGGAAACAATTGTTCCAGTTAATTGTTTTTTCATGTTTATTTCAACAAGGTTAATATTCTCGCGATGTTTTTTTTAGTTTGCCTTATCTCCCTGACGTTCTTTACCTTACCAGCAGAAAGGTCTAACGGTAATTGATGCAGTTTCTCCGTGTCGTCTTGCAGGTTTTTAGCAAGTTCTCCTTTTGATTTTTGTTTTAATTCAGAGGCCTTCATGGTTATTTCTTTACAAATTTAGTTTTAACTCCCAATTTGTCCGCTGCGTTGCTCAGCGCTTCCCTGGCGGCATCTTCATTGACGCCGTCTATTTCAAAAATTATTCTTCCTGGTTTTATCGGAAAAACATAATGGCTGACATCTCCCTTGCCTCCGCCCATAGGAACTTCGGTCCCTTTGCTGGTTACGGGTTTTTGAGGGAAAATTCTTATCCAAAGTTTTCCGCCTTTTTTAAAATATCTTAAAATAGCCCTTCGGCCAGCTTCAATCTGGCGGGAAGGAACCCATTTGGTACTTAAACTTTGCAAACCAAACGAGCCGAAAATAAGATCGGTTCCCCTCGTTTCATTGCCTTTGGATTTATCCCGATGCCATTTTCTATGTTTTATTTTCTTGGGCGTTAACATATTTAGAATTTAAGTCCCTTATATATCCAAACTTTTATTCCGACTATGCCATATGTGCAATGGGCTTTTTCTTTGGCAAAATCGATATCCGCTCTGATGGTTTGCTTGGGCAATTTTCCTGATTTTAACCACTCTGTTCTGGCAATTTCACTGCCGTCTAAGCGCCCGGCTAATTCAACTCTGACTCCTTCCACTCCTTTTGTTATCATCACTTTATCTCTGGCCTGTTTCAAAACCCGGCGAAAGGATACTCTTTTTTCAATTTGGCTTGCCATCCATTGGGCGACAAGCGGGCCAGAAGACCAAATTGATTTTACTTCTTTAATTTCTATTTTTATTTCCGGCTTGCCATTCTTAAAAACTTTTTTTTCAAGTTCTTTTTTAAGCAATTCTATGCCTTCACCGCCCCGGCCGATAAGCAAACCTGGTCTGGCCGAATAAATAATGATATTTATTTTATTCGCCGACCTCTCGATTTCATTTTTTTCCACTCCCAATTTTCCAATTTTATTTTTTAAAAATTCTCTAATTGCAAAATCCTCCTCGAGTTTTTGAGATATTTTTTTACCGTAAAAACCTCTTGACTGCCAATCGGCAATTTCTTTTATTCTAAATGATTTTGGGTGGACTTTATGCGACATAATTTTTTATTTTATAAAAAATGATGTTGGAGATGAAGGCAAACTATAGAAGGGGTAAACTTCATCGCCGACATATCTAAATTGCTTTTCTCCTGAACATTTTCTTTAACCCCGCGCCCATTCTGGGCCTTGGAGCTTCTTTTTGAATTTCAAACTTCGGCTTTTCCGCCTTAACTGTTTTTTCTTTTTTGGATTTATCTTCGTCTTTGATCGCAGCTATTTTGCCCTTTTCAATTTCATCAAGCATAATCGCGACATGGGCTGTTTTCTTCTGGATTTCTGAAGCCGAACCTCTGGCTCTGGGCCGCCATCTTTTTAACTTCGGGCCATCGTCAACCGTTATTTTAGCGACATATAAATTTGATTCTTCAAGTTGAAAATTATGAGCGGCTGAAGCCGTGGCCGATTTTAAAAGCTTTAAAATATCTTTAGCTCCCCTTTTCACGGCAAAATTCAAAATCCGTTCGGCTTCCATAACCGATTTCCCTCGGATCAAATCAGCGATTAATCTTACCTTCCTGGGAGATATTCTCAGATAACTTAACTTAGCCCTGATCATAATTATTTAGCAAGCTTGCTCTCTTTAGCTGGTTCCGTCGTTTTTTTAACCGCTTCCACTTTCACCGCTTCGGCTTCCGCGGCCTTTGTTTCAAGTTCTTTTTGCATCCTGCCGCCGTGGCGCGAAAATTTGGTGGTTGACGAAAATTCACCAAGTTTATGGCCCACCATTTCTTCAGAAACTAAAACCTTAATAAAATCTTTCCCGTTATGGACTCCAAAACAAAACCCCACCATTTCAGGTATAATTGTGCATCTCCTTGACCAAGTTTTAATAATTTCTTTCCCTCCCTGCTTTAAATTCTTAAGCTTGGCCACTAATTTTTCATCTATATATGGTCCCTTTTTTAAACTTCTCGGCATATATTTCTATTTTCGCCTCTTAATAATATATTTATCCGTCCATTTTCTCTTTTTTCTTGTCCTTACGCCTCTGGCAGGCTTTCCCCAAGGGGTCTTGGGATATTTCATGCCGATGGGCGTTCTTCCCGCTCCGCCGCCGTGAGGGTGGTCGGGAGGATTCATGGCTGAACCGCGAACGGTCGGCCGCCAACCTTTTAATCTTTTCGAGCCGGCTTTGCCTATTTTCTCAAATCGGTGTTCTTGATGGGAAACTTGGCCAATAGTGGCAAAACATTCCCCCAGGATTAATCTGGTTTCTTTTGAAGGAAGTTCTATCTGAACAAATTTATCTTCAGAACTCAAAACTTTTGCCGCTGTCCCGGCCCCCTTGACCAATTTTCCTCCCCGACCTGGCTCTAACTCTATATTAAAAACCATTGTTCCGGCGGGAATATTTTTAATCTTCATCCTATTGCCCATTTTTATCTCGGTATTTTCAGAAAAAAGAATTTCGTCTCCCACTTTTAAGTCCTTGGGAGCTAAAATATATTTTTTTTCTTTATCCGGATATTCCGCAAGGGCAATGAAAGCCGACCGGTAAGGATCGTATTCCAAAGCCACTATCTTCGCTTTAACATCTAATTTCGGCTGTCCGAAATCAACGATTCTATAAAGACGTCTTACTCCCGAGCCCCGGTGCCTGACCGTAATTTTACCGGAAGAATTCCTTCCGGCCCATCTTTTCAAAGAAACGAGTAATTTCTTTTCCGGGCCTTGTTTTGATAAAATTAATTTTTCCATATAATATTATCTTTGCAAAACTTCAATTTTTTGCCCTGCTTGTATTTTGATAATGGCTTTCTTATACCCGCCCTTGAACCCCATGGTTTTACCAACTCTTATTTTTTTTCTGGGGATATTAACTATTCTCACTCCCAATACCTTAACTTTATACAGAGATTCAATCGCTTTTTTAATCTCGGCTTTTCTCGCTCTCAAAAAAACTTCGAAAACATATTGGTTTTTTTTTGTTAAATCAGTGGCCTTTTCGGTAACATGGGGTTTGACTAAAATCTTCCAAGTTTCATTGAATTTTTTTCCCTCTTTGATTTGATTTGGTTTTGGCTCTTGCTTTTGTTCCTTTTTTTGGAAAATTCCCATATTATTTTAAAAACGTATCTTTTAACGCTTTAATGGATTCTTTAAGAGTTAATAAATATTTATGGTTCAATAAATCCAGCGCGTTTAAATTTCTCGCCTCCATAACATCCACGAACGCTATATTTCTTGAAGCGCGCAAAATTTCCTCTTCTTTTTTAGGCAAAACAATCAAAATAGTTCCATTTTTAAAATTTTCAATTTTTAATTTCAAATTTTTGATAATTTCCGCCATTAATTTTGTTTTCGGTTTTTCAATTTTTAAATCCTCCAAAAGAATAAATTCTTTATCTCGAACTTTTGAAGATAAAACCATAAAAAGGGCTAATTTTGCCGTCTTTTTATTCAATTTCCTCTTAAAAACTTTTTCTTTATTGGGCCCGAAAACCGTACCGCCCCCTCGCCACAAAGGCGATCTAATTGACCCGTGGCGAGCTCTGCCCGTTCCTTTCTGTTTCCAGGGCTTCTTGCCGCCGCCCCTCACCTGGCCTCTTGTTTTAGTGCTGGCAATAACCTGCCTGCGGTTGGCTGCCTGGATAGTTGAGGCCTGATAAACCAAATCGTGATTCATCTTAACGTCAAAAATCTCCTTTGGCAACAAGGTCTCGCCCACTTCCTTTCCCTCTTGATTGTAAACAACTGCTTTCATGATATTAAATATTAGAAATTTCAATCAAGGTTCCTTTCGGTCCCGGAACTGCTCCCTTAACCGCGATGATGTTATTTTCTTTATCTATTTTGGCAATTTTTAAATTTTTTACCGAAACTCTTTCGTGCCCTAAACGGCCCGCCATCTTCACCCCCTTGGTGACCCTTGAGGGCTGGGAAGGGCCCGTGGAACCGGTTGCTCTTTCTTCGTGTTTTGTGCCGTGGGTTTTATCTTTTCCGTGAACGCCCTCTTTTTTCACCGCGCCCGCAAAACCCTTTCCCTTGGAAATTCCGGAAATTTTCACCTTATCTCCCTCCTGAAAAACCGACACGCTAATTTCATCCCCAATTTTATATTCTCCGACGCCCTGAAACTCTTTCAGGTTTTTATATTCTTTTCCTTTTTCCGTTTTTTTAATTTTCTTGCCTTTTTTAATAAAACCTATTTGGATTGATTCATATCCGTCTTTGTCTTTTGTTTTAATTTGCGTTACAAAACAAGGACCGGCTTCAATTAAAGTTACCGGAATTTCGTTTCCTTTCTCATCGAATATCTGGGACATGCCTAATTTTTTCCCTAAAATAAATTTTGCCATAATTCAGGCGATGAAGTTTGCCCCTTCGGGTTTGCCTTCATCTTCAAACTTCGTCCCGCAAAGCGGGACTCGTTTAACAAAACACGGGGCACTAACCCCGTGAAATTATTCGGATTAGTACTTATGCTATTTTTCCGTCATGAGACGTACTTAATAGACAGTATACTCATGTAAGTAGTATATGCCGGGTCAAATTAAATGTCAACAACCCAAGCCCCCCGACATATTGTCGGGGGGGCGAAGCGTGAAGTTCCAAATTATCAAGCCGGAATTGTTCTATAATACCATCAATAAAATAAAAGAGCGGTATTGATGTTATCTCGCCGCTTCTTTGAATTGAAGATTCAAATCTTCTCTCTCGAATAGAAATCTATCCATTAAGTCAGGAGGAAGTTCTGATAACTCCGCAAAGAATCTCCTGAATTCTTCCCTTGTCAAAAGGCGCGCATGACTTTCCGTGAGAAGAATAAATGCAATTTTGGGCTCGTCTCTGTTAATATCTTTAAATAATTCTATCCATCGAGACAGGCCGACTTCTCGCATTGTTTGCTCAGATTCTTCGTGTAATTCCGGCGTTCCTCCTAGCAAATGATATCGCATGACTTCCCGAATGGCAAAGTAAATCTTGCCCTGGTCCTTTTCTTCCTCTAACTTAGAAATGAGATCGTAATTCCATTCTTTAACCAGCTTACTGAATAATTTTTCAGCTCTTCTTATGAATCTTTCTTTTTTTGACCATCTCTTAAAAAAACCGAGGAACATCTCTCCCTCCCAAATAACTGAATTTATAATTTTATATTAGTTGTTTCTGAAAAAAAACAAGCCCCACCCAAAAAGCCGCCCCGAGTGGGGCGGCTTAACAGTTATTTGTATAAATTACTGTGCGTATCAACAATTACGAAAATACAAGCAGACGGATTTTGATATTTATAAAGCGCTCTGATATCTCCTGTTATATTAACACTGCGATACCCTTTATATTTTCCCGAAAGAGGATGGTTATTAAGAATCGGACTGAACTCGTCTCTTGAGAATAAAGACAGCCGCTCTATTGCTTGCAATCGCTCGTTTTCTCTTAATTTCTTATACTGTTTCTCAAAATTCCCATGAAAACGAATTTTTATCATAAAGAGCGGAGATGGTTTTCTATTTCTTTGGCCGAAGAAAAAAGCGGAGAAATATTCCTTCCCTTTTTAATATCCTCTTCAATGGGTCCGAGAAGTTTTTCCAACTCGGGGGTCATTTGCGGAATAGAAGAAATTCGCACTTCGCGGGTGCGAATAAAGTTTCTCAAAGAAGCGTTGATAACATCGCTCAAAGAAATGCCCAGCTCTTCGGCCAGCTTCTGGACGCTTTGCTTTACCTCTTTATCGGTTTTAATGTTAATAATAACCTTTGCCATATATATTAAGTATATACGATGTACAATATGTCTGTCAAGAGCCGTAACAGAAAACCGCCCTTTCGGGCGGTTCTCTTAATTTACATCTTAATCTCTATATCTACGCCTGCGGGAAGAGTGAGGGACATTAGAGATTCTATGACTTTCTGGCTGGGAGTTAAAATATCAATGATTCTTTTATGCACCCTCATTTCAAACTGTTCCCTGGCGTCTTTATGGATAAATGAGGACCGGTTAACGGTGAACTTTTTAATTTCCGTAGGTAAAGGAATCGGACCCAAGGCCTCCGAACCCTGCCTTAATATCGTTTCAATGATTTGCTTGGCCGAACTGTCTATTACTTTATGGTCATAAGCCCTAAGCTTAATTCTAAGCTTAGGCTTTGTTTCTTCTTTAACTGCAATATCCGCTTTTTTCCTTGGCATATTTATATCAACTTAGAAAATTACTTCGCTATTTTCGTAACCACTCCCGCTCCCACGGTTTTGCCTCCTTCCCTGATGGCAAATCTCTGCTTTTCTTCCATAGCGATAGGAACAATTAATTTAACTTTTAAATTAACCGTATCGCCGGGCATAACCATTTCCGTGCCTTCTGGCAAAGAAACATCTCCGGTAACATCAGTAGTCCTGAAATATAGTTGAGGTTTATATCCGGTAAAGAAAGGGGTATGCCTGCCGCCCTCTTCTTTGGTCAAAATATAAACTTCGCCTTCAAACTCGGTATGGGGAGTAACCGAACCCGGCTTTGCCAAAACTTGGCCCCTTTCCACATCTTCTTTTTTCAATCCCCGCAAAAGTATGCCGACATTATCTCCGGCCATGCCTTGATCAAGGATTTTATTGAACATTTCAATTGAGACAACCGTAGTTTTTATCGTAGGCTTAACCCCGATTAATTCCGCCTCATCGTTGGCATTCATTATTCCTCTTTCAATACGGCCCGTGGCCACGGTTCCTCTGCCTTCAATTGAAAAGACATCTTCAACCGCCATTAAAAACGGCTTATCGGTTTCTCTGACCGGCTCTGCAAAATAATCATCAACCGCTTTCATCAAATCCAAAATAGGCTTGGCGGCTTCGTCATCGGCTGATTTTGCTTCCAGGGCCTTTAAGGCCGAACCCCGGACAATGGGAATTTCATCGCCAGGGAAATTATATTTTTTTAACAATTCTCTGACTTCCGATTCAACTAAGCCGATAATTTCCGGGTCGGAAACAGCATCGCATTTATTTAAAAATACGACCAAAGACGGCAAACCAACCTGCTTGGCCAGAAGAATGTGCTCTCTGGTTTGAGGCATAGGGCCGTCAACAGCCGAGACCACCAGAATAGCGCCGTCCATTTGAGCGGCTCCGGTAATCATATTTTTGATGTAGTCGGCGTGGCCCGGGCAATCAATGTGGGCATAATGCCTCTTCTCCGTTTCGTACTCTAAGTGGGAAATGGAAATCGTCAACCCCCTGGCTTTTTCCTCAGGAGCGGCATCGATTTCATCAACCGATCTTTCCGTTGCTTTAAAGCCCTTTAATTTCAAGACGTGCAAAATCGCCGACGTTAAGCTGGTCTTGCCATGGTCAACGTGGCCAATGGTGCCGATATTCATGTGGACCTTTCCTCTTGTAAACTTTTCTTTTTCCGCCATATGTTTTTGTTTTACTTTTTACTTATTAATAATTAACTATACGACTATTATATTATTATTTTCTCTTGCCGTCAATTATTTCCTGCGCTATATTATTGGGCACTTCTTCGTAATGGTCAAACTCCATTGTAAAGATTCCTCTGCCCTCTGTCAAGGATCTTAAGGCGGTAGCATACCCGAACATTTCCGACAAGGGAACTTTGCAATTAATAACTTTGGCGGTCAACCGATCTTGGGTTTCTTCGATCCTCCCCCTTCTCGCAGATAAATCCCCGACCGTGTCTCCAAAAAATTCCTGAGGGACCACCACTTCTGTTTTCATTATAGGTTCTAAAATTACAGGCTTGGCTTTTTTGACTGCGGATTGAAAAGCCATGCTCCCGGCAATTTTAAAAGACATTTCCGAAGAGTCAACTTCATGGAAAGAACCGTCAAAAAGAGCGACTGCCAAATCAACCATGTTATACCCGGCCACCACGCCTTTTTCAGCCGCCTCTTTTGTCCCCTTTTCCACGGCCGGAATAAATTCTTTGGGAATAGCTCCGCCCTTGACTTCGTCAATAAATTCAAATCCTTCGCCCCGATTTTTCGGCTCTACTCTCAAGAAAACATGGCCGTATTGCCCCCGGCCGCCCGACTGCCTGATATATTTTCCTTCAGCTTCGGCCGTTGCTTTTATCGTTTCCCGGTAAGCCACTTGGGGCCGGCCGACGTTTCCTTCAACCTTAAACTCTCTCTTCATTCTGTCTACAATAATTTCCAAGTGCAGTTCTCCCATGCCAGACAATATGGTTTCCGCGGTCTGCTCGTCGGTTCTGACTCTGAAAGTGGGATCCTCTTCCGCTAACCTGCGCAAAGCCATGCCCATTTTTTCCTGGTCAACTTTAGTTTTCGGTTCAATTCTGATGGAGATGACTGGTTCGGGAAAAGTGATTTTTTCCAAAACAATCGGGCTGTTTTCGTCGGACATGGTATGCCCGGTTGAAGTATTTTTCAGACCGACAGTCGCGGCAATGTCTCCGGCAAAAATTTCATCAATATCCTCCCTTGAATCGGCGTGCATTTTTAAAATCCGGCTGACTCTCTCCCTCTCCTGGGTGCTGGTATTCAAAACATAAGAGCCCTTTTCCAGAGAACCCGAATAAACCCTGAAAAATGTCAGCGTTCCGACAAAAGGGTCTGAAGCCACCTTAAAAGCCAGGGCGGAAAATGGCTCCTCGTCTCGCGGTTTTCTTTCAATCGCCTCGCCGGTTTTGGGATCGGTTCCTTTGGTATTGGGCAAGTCCACCGGGCTTGGCAAATAATAGCAGATAGCGTCTAAAACCGGCTGAACTCCTTTATTTCTTAAAGAAGCGCCGCAAAAAACCGGAATTAATTTATAAGAAATGGTCGCCTTTCTTAAAACGCTCCTCAAGTCGTCTATGGGAATTTCTTGGCCAGCCAAATATTTTTCCAATAATTTTTCATCTTCCCCAGCGATTTTTTCTATTAAAATTTTCCGCCACTTTTTAGCTTCTTCCAGCAAATCGGCCGGGATTTCCGCCTCTCTGACTATTTCGCCCGAATTTCCTTCAAAATACAGCGCCTTCATTGAAAATAAATCTATCACTCCTTCAAATTTATCTTCAGCGCCTATAGGCAGCTGCAGAGTAACGGCGTCTGGCGATAATTTTTGCCAGATTGATTTCAAAGATTTTTCAAAATCAGCTCCCAAGCGGTCCATTTTATTGATAAAACAAATTCTGGGAACTTTAAATTTATCGGCTTGCCGCCAAACAGTTTCCGATTGGGGCTCGACTCCGGCCACTCCGTCAAAAACAACCACCCCGCCGTCAAGAACCCTCAATGATCTTTGAACCTCGGCCGTAAAGTCAATATGGCCCGGAGTGTCTATAATATTAAATTGGCAATCTTTCCAAAAACAAGTGGTGGCAGCCGACGTAATGGTGATTCCCCTTTCCCTTTCCTGGGCCATCCAATCAAGCGCGGTCGTGCCTTCGTCAATATCGCCTATTTTATGGGTGATGCCGGTATAAAACAAAATCCGCTCGGAAGTGGTGGTCTTCCCGGCATCGATATGGGCAATCACTCCAATATTTCTATACTTCTCTATGGGATAATTCCTAGGCATAAGTTCATTTAGCTTTGTTGAAGAATGACTTCAACAGACTACTTCAACAGATGTATTAATATGCCGAGAACGCTTCTCGGCATTCTTAATACATTATAATTTTATTTTTATAAATTTATATGTGTAGGCAAAAACTGGCGTATTGTCATTAACTTTATAGGCGGGATTATGACGCTTGAATGCTTTTATAAGTTCCTGCCTGTTTTTATATGTTTTATAGTGGGTTTTATCTTTAAGGTCTATCTGTTCAACAGTCGTTTTGATGGTTTTTGTTATTTTCCCAAATCCAAAAATTTCTTCGGTCTGGCTATTTTCAAAAGCCACAACATCGCCCTTTTTTAACTTATGGTCCCTAAGTCTCCACGTGCTTATTTTCCCATTAAAAACTTGGGGCACGACACTCTCATGAAACCCCATTTTTGGATAGATAAATTTTTTATCAATTAGCTTCCACATAAATCAATTATGTTTGCATCTTGAAGCGCATATGCCGAGAACGCTTCTCGGCATTCTTCTCGGCATTTTTGGCTTATTAAAGTTGATATTCCCAGTAAGGTTGCCATTTGAACGGTACGCTTAAACATTCTTCAATGGTCTTCCCGCCTACCAGCGTATCTAAACCATATTGAGTAGCGCGGTGGCCGACAACTAACACTGTTTTGTCTGGATGTTTTTCTTTTAATTCACGATAAAATTTCTGAACTCTTTCTATGGCCCGTTCATAACTTTCTCCATTAGGAAAGGGTTCTTTAATATGTTCCTTTTTCATTGATTCAACAACTTCGCTCGGCTTGCTGTTAAAATCCCCGTAATTTAATTCCCTTAATCTCTTATCAATAATCACAGGTATTTTATCTTTGAAGGCTATTTTGACGGTATCAACCGCCCTTTTTAAATCAGAACAGCAAATTAAATCTATTTTAATATTCTTAAACCTCTCGCCCAATTCTTTAGATTGCTGAATACCCAAATCAGACAATTCAATATCTTTCCAGCCAGAAGAAAGATGAGCTTCGTTGTCTTTTGTTGTTGAATGTGCCGCAAAATATATTTTCATATTCGTATATTCGTAACAGATTCGCTATTCGTTGATTTTTAGAATGCGAAGTGGGCGAAGGCCCTGTTGGCTTCGGCCATTCGGTGAGTGTCCAATTTTTTCTTAATAGCCGCGCCCTCGTTATTGGAGGCCAAAAGCAATTCTTCGGCTAATTTTTCTTCCATCGGCTTTCCTTTCTTTTTGCGGCTGGCCTCCAAAATCCAGCGAACGGCCAAAGCCACGCTCCTGTCTTCTGGCACGGGCCGGGGCACCTGGTAAGTGGCTCCTCCCACTCTTTTTGGTTTTATTTCCAATAGAGGCCTGCTGTTTTCCAAGGCTTTTTCAAAAACCTCCAAAGGTTCTTTTTTCGTTTTCTCTTTTAAAATATTAAAAGCGCCGTAAACAATTTTTTTAGCTATGGTTTTTTTGCCCCTTCTCATCACCTGATTGATGAATTTTGCCACCACGACGTTATTATAAATTGAGTCGGGCTGGATATTTCTATTTTCTCTTTTTTTGCGCCTGGCCATAGAATATTATGCTTTTGCTCTTTTAACTCCGTATAAACTTCTCTTTTGTTTTCTATTTTCCACTCCCCCAGTATCCAGGACTCCCCTGACAATATGGTATCTGACTCCCGGCAAATCCTTAACCCGGCCGCCTCTAATCATGACAATGGAGTGCTCCTGCAAATTATGCCCTTCGCCGGGGATGTAAGCCGTCACTTCTTTGCCCGAAGTCAATTTGACTCTGGCCACTTTTCTCAAAGCCGAGTTCGGTTTTTTTGGAGTAACGGTAAAAACCTTAAGGCAGGTTCCTCTTTTAAAAGGCGAGGAAAATTCCACGGGCTGATTTTTTTTGGGATTAAAACCAAAACTCAAAGCCACGGTCCTGTCTTTTCCTCGAACTTTTTTTCTTCCATGTTTAATTAATTGCCGGATTGTAGGCATAATAAAAACAACTTAACAGATATCAAGACTAAAGTCAACTATTTTTTATTTATATATTTCCACAAAGCGACGATGCCTAACACGAGCAAAGCTACGGTTAATAAGTAGGGTATCCAGGCAAAAAGCATCATACCATATCCTCCTCCACAGCCATCGCCCCAGCCAGTCATCATATTAAAATAATTCATGTTTTTTATTTTTAAATTGCTTATCGACTTTTATTTCTTTTTGGCGCCGACATGGCGGTGTTCCAAACGGGAACCGAGATTGTATCGCCTTAACTTTTTTAAACTGGGTTTTATTTGTTTCTTCATCGAGCGAATTTTTATGTAATAAAAATGAAGCCGAAGATGAAGTCGACACTTCATCGCCCATCAAGATTCATATTCTATGATTTCTAAAAAACTGCACCGACAAGGTGATTTTTTACAATCATGGCAATTTTCGGAAAACATTAAAGAAAGTTCCTCTGCCAAATTTATTCCTGCTGAATTAAAAACACCCGTAAAACAAGAGAATAAATCGGCTGCTTCCAAAATAATATTTCCAAAGTCCTCGTCCTTGTGCTGGCCGAGATAAGCTAAAATAGCTTCGGAAAACTCTCCCAATTCTTCGGCTAAATGAATGCCGGCGTCTTGCTGGCTTCGGCTTTCGGACGGATATATTTTATTAAACATATTTTGGAACTCTTGAAGAGTTTGGGGCCGTTTGTTTTCGTCTATAAAAACCCTTTGCCGTTCTTTTACGTGTTTCTCTTTGCAGCAGCAAGGGCAGGAAGCGCAGTAAGAACAAAGATAGGGAAATCTTTTCCAGATTTCCTCTTCTATTTTTATATGAAGCTGGTTTAACAAAGACATAAACCAACTCAAAGAAATCAAAAGATTGATTTTGATTTTATCTTGGTCGGCTTTTCTAATGCCCTTCAGCCCCCTCATGGCAAAACGCTGTATTTGCGTCAACATGTCCCCGACGTTAAAATACCTGTCGTTATTCAGCCCATAAACCTCTCTGATAAAATCCTGATATTGATTAATAGTAGTATCTTTTAAAATTGAAGCCATATTAAAGCGCGAACACCCGGCCAGTAGTGAAATAGTAGAGAATATAAGCCAGAACCGAAACCCATTTTAGGCCGTAAAAAATAAAAAATACTAAAATAAAAAATCCGTACCGTGAAAGAAAAATTTTAAAATCAGCGAAAATTTTATCCGGCAGAAATCGGAATAAAATCCAGGAACCGTCCAAGGGCGGTAAAGGAACCAGATTAAAAATGCCCCACAAGAAATTATAAATAACGATGATGCTAAAAAGCAATAAAAGCTGGCTGGGTATCGGTAAAAACCTAATGACTAAACCGAATATAATGGCAATTAAAAAATTAGTGGCCGGGCCCGCCAGAGAAACCTTTAGAGTCCCCCACTTTTGGTCTCTAAAATTAAAAGGGTTAATGGGCACGGGCTTTGCCCAGCCGAAAATAGGCCCTTGGCCCGCCGTGGCGATTAACAGCAATAAAGGGAACAAAATCGTGCCAAAAGGGTCAATGTGTTTTAAGGGATTTAAAGTCAAACGCCCCGCTTCTTTGGCGGTCGTGTCTCCCAATTTTAAAGCCACGCTGCCGTGGCTAAGCTCGTGGATAATAATGGAAAGAAATAAAATAATTAAAGTGAATATTGTAATAACCATTTTCTTATGTTATCATATCTTCATATGTTAAACCAATGCGCAATTTGCGAAAAAAAGAAAATGACAGTTTGGCGCGTCGTCAAACTCCGTGGCAAATACAACCCGACTAAAAAAAGAATTCAAAAGCCCAATTTGCAATGGGTTAAGTTGGCATCGGGTAAAAGGGTCAAGGCCTGCGCCAAATGCATTAAAGCGCTGTCAAAAGGAAAATAGAATTTTAAACGGGGCATAGTATAACGGCCATTATGCAGGGCTGGGGGTCCTGTGACCTGGGTTCAACTCCCAGTGCCCCGAAAATTAAACGGCTTGACATAGTTTTTTAGTTATTTTATCTTTAAATCAGATATGGCAAAACTCTCTTCTCAAGATATTAAAAAAATTAATTATTTCCGCAATCTTTTTCCGCGCGGCATTAAAGTAAAAGTTTCTCTTTCTAAGGAAGGGGGATTTTGCGTTGAAGTTATTACTTTTCCCGGATGTCTCACTCAAGCTGAAACTTTTTCGGAATTAATTGAGATGGTTAACGATGCCGTAGCAACTGTATTGCAAGTGCCCCGAAAATACCTCCCCCATATGCCGACTTATATGCCACCCGTAACCCTTGCCCAGCGCCTCAATATCTTTCCCTCTCTAAAGGCTTTAAATAAACCTGTAACCTTTTCCATTCAGTGAAAATTTCCATCACTGATTGTTCCTGCGAGAAACTTATAAAAATTGCCCGTCAATGCGGGTTTTTTATTTATGAAGGCAAAAAGCATGTAAAAATAAAAACTCGGACGGAACAATTTATTACTATTATTCCTAGACACAATCGTCTGAAGAAAGAGATTATAAGAGGCATTCTCAAGACATTTAAAAATGCGGGCGGAGATATCTCTTATTGATTTTCCCGGCACCCCGACCATTATAAAACTATAAAACCGCCAAAGGGCGGTTTTTTAGTTTGACAAAAAATATAATATATACTATTTTCTTGATAGAAATAACCATTAGTCCTTTTTATTATGGCTATAATTGGATGTTTCCTTTGGTGGCGCAAGGAGAAATATCATGGAAAATACCAGATCTGTTTATCAAGCAAACTATGAACACCCCGGCCAAGGCGGCTTTGACACCTTACCGGAAGTTGTCTACGCCTTAGAAGGGCCGTCTCCAGATGTTTATTCGGCCCTTCATGGAGCATGGTTCCGACTTCATGACGAAGCGGAAGTTGTAGCTGAGTCGCTCACTTTTCCTGATTTCCTAGGCGGAGAAAACTTACTGCCTAAAATGTTTTACTTTAAGAAACTCTCCGGTAAGTATGCAGACCTCAACGTTCCGCCCAAAAAACTTTCCGGAAAATGGGAAGACGTTAGGAAAAACCTTTCTTGGGATAGGATCACAAAGCTTCTTTTATCGTTAGGGTATCCACCCGCGATGATTCGCGACCAAGAACAACACTGGTTTAAAGGTTCTCTCCTAATTCGAGTCAAGGAAAACTGCTGGAATTGTGAGCCAGATTCTATAGCGGAATCAGCAAGAATTGCGGTTCATAGCAGAAATCGCCAAATCCGGGACATGCGAAAAAAAACGAAGCTGACAACAGCACAAAGGTCAGCCGCGGCATAAAGCCGCTCGCGACGGTTCGCCACCGCCGAAAGGAGAAATAAGCGAGAGCCAATCTCCTGCGGAAATAATCCAATTTAGCAACTAAGGGGCAGAGAAATTTCGTCAACATCTCTCTGCCCCTTTTGCATTTTTAGAGAAGTAAACAAAAAACCCTGAGCGATAGCAAAAGGTTTTTTGAAGGCCCTGCGTCGCTTCCAGGAAGTTGATTTGGGAAAAGATGTAAGTGGGTGTCTTAGATGCATCCCGCAGGATACAATCATTTCAGACTCCCTAATAGAGCTTTTGTCTCAAAATCTAACTGGAAGCTGCAGGGCCAACTCTATTGTAGCACTTTGGCCATTTGTTTTAAAAGCGCCACAACCACAGGCTGGGCCAGCAAACTGTAAGAAGGCACGCCTTTATCGTCTTTGATAATCCATGGTTTTTCAATAATTTTCACTTTTTTATTTTTCTTATCCCATTGCAGCTCGTACTCGGGAGTTATTTCATAATCGTCAACATAATTTTTAGCGGTCTTGGCAGGCAAAGAATTACGCAATAAAATTTTGGGTATGCCGTAAAAAGAATAGGCCTGCTCAATTAATTTTGCATCGGTTTTTAATCTTTCTTTAATCGGAGCAATCCCTCGGCTATCCCCTTCTTTGGGAATCATTTTAATATTTTTACAATCGGGATTGTCGCAAAGCAGATAAAATTCTTTTTTCTTTTCGTCATATCCGACCCTTGAAGTTAAAAGCAGTTTTATGCTTCTTGAGGTTTGGCAAACCGGGCAAACCCGGCGGTATTTGATTCTCTGGTCTATCACCTGCATAGGCACGTCAATTAAAATGAAAATATCGGGGTCGTCTCGATAGCCAATCAGGTCGCGGAAAAACAAAGAAAAGTTCACCTGATTCAAATCGCGGGGAAAACCGTCAATAAAAATGGCTTTCTTTCGTTTTTTAGCTATTTCTCTTTTCGCCAGAGCCAGAATCAATTCTGTGGGCAAAAGGGTTTTGGTGCTTCTTTTTTCCAAAGCAGCTATTATATTTTTTAAAGACACCGGCCCCCGATAATTTTTTTCCAAAAAAGCAACTAATTCTTTTTTCTTTTTCGGGTCTTGCAAGTCCTTATCAATGCCTCTGATCATATCGCCAATAGAAAAATGCTCCACGTTTTCTTTGCCGACCAGCTCGGCAAACATTTTAGAATAGGTTCCCTTGCCGGAATTCTTTTTCCCCATCAAATACGCCACAAAAGTGTTCTTTTTCAGATATTCTCTGATTTTGGCGATCTCCGGACCGGCTTTCAACTGAAAATACTCTCTTTGCTCTTTAGGGTCGGTTAAGTTTAGCTTCCTACTTACTCCCTTAATTTTGGTTTTAAAAATTGGGAACTCCATAATTTTTACCGTCTGAAATTATTTTAATATCTCCGTCAATGTCCGTTCTGAATATCTTTATACCATATTCAGCCAGGGTATCCAAGGTTTCCTGGCGGGGATGGCCGTAAGAATTGTTTC
>CAZWNE010000004.1:8075-36763 GCA_964635155.1 uncultured Candidatus Saccharibacteria bacterium | reverse complement strand
TAAAGAAGTCGATTGAAAGGGATCTTCCAATTCTCCTTGTTTTGATTCAATTATTTTTTGATTTTTATCAATAATTTCCGCGAAATTGGCTTTTTCCTCTTTGAATTCCAAAAACGGGGTTTTCCCGATTTGTTTTATGGCTTCAGCCGTGTCAATAACGCCGGCTAATTCCACCACTAATCTTTCTTTTTGAACTTGAACAACGGGCTCCTTAACGCCGAATAAATTTATCCTTCTCTCGATAACGTCTCTTAAGCCGGCCATGACCGGCTCCCGCTCCTGTTTCACAATGCTGGAAAGGTCAGCTTCATAAATTAGGTGCATGCCGCCCTGCAAATCCAACCCCAGCTTAAAGGGAATGTTAAAAAAATGGGGGGCGCCGATGCCCAATTCCGAATTCAAATAATCAGCTCCTTTATTCCAAACTGCGGGATAAACTAAAAGCCCGGCAAAAATCGCCAGAAAAAAAACAACGCCCAAAATAATATAAGTTTTTCTATTTGACATTTTTTACATTATAGATTATTTCCCTTAAAAAATCAATCCCCGAACGTCCTCAAATCCCATTCAGCATGCCTGTTTGGGACTTTTTTTGCTACTTGCCGTGGCATTTCTTATATTTTTTTCCAGAGCCACACGGGCAGGGGTCGTTGCGTCCAATTTCTTTTTTTGATAATAGTTGGGCTTTCGGAGGTTCAGATTGGGCTTTCAACGAAACCTTTAAAATGGCCTCGCTAAACATTGTCTCAAAGTTTTTCAATAAGCCCTGAAACATCTTATGGCCTTCATTTTTATATTCCACTAGAGGATCCTGCTGGCCGTAAGCCCGCAATCTAACGGAATCCCTTAAATATTCCATATTTTCTAAGTGTTCAATCCAAAGCATATCTAAAGTCCTCAACCCGACGAATTTAGCCACTGAATTAAAATTTTCTCCCAGTTCTTTCGCTTTTTCCTCAAGCGCTTTTTTTTCTTCTTCCGTTTTTAACCAGCTTTCAATCTGCGCTTTGAAATCTCCTGGCTCCAACAGTTCTCTTCTCTTTCTGTAAAATGTATCGCGATGCTTATTCAAAACATCGTCATAGTCCAAAACGTGCTTTCTTAAATCAAAATTCATTCCTTCAATTTTTGACTGGGCATCTTCAATGGCGCGCGAAACCAGCTTAGATTCAATCGGCTGATCATCCGGGATTTTCAAAAATGACATCATTGATTTTATTTTTTCTCCGCCAAAAATCCTCATCAAATCGTCTTCCAAAGAAGTGAAAAACTGGGAAGAACCCGGATCCCCCTGCCTGCCCGCCCGGCCCCGAAGCTGATTATCTATTCTCCTGGCTTCATGTCTTTCTGTACCTATTATATGAAGGCCGCCGAGCTCTACGACCCTTCGAACCTGCTCAGGGTCGTTTTGGGGGTTCCCCCCCAAAACGATATCCACTCCCCTGCCCGCCATATTCGTGGCGATAGTCACTGCCCCAAGCTTTCCAGCCTGAGCAATAATTTCTCCTTCTTTTTCATGGTGTTTGGCGTTTAAAATCTGATGAGGAATTCCTTCTCTGTCTAATAATTTTCCCAGATATTCATTTTTTTCAATTGAAGTTGTCCCTACCAATACGGGCTGGCTTAATTTATGCCTTTCTTTCACCTCCTCGGCTAGGG
Organism: uncultured Candidatus Saccharibacteria bacterium; assembly: GCA_964635155.1. GTDB lineage: Bacteria > Patescibacteriota > Minisyncoccia > Minisyncoccales > CAZWNE01 > JBBTTI01. The sequence continues at coordinate 35,104 of CAZWNE010000004.1, read as the reverse complement.
CCTTAAATTTTCCTTGCCAAGTTTTAAAGACTTTATCCGGCAATTCTTTTCTGACCATGGGCTTATTAGTCGGTATGGCTATCGCTTCCAATTTATAAACCTTGTCAAACTCTTCGGCGCTCGTTAAAGCGGTTCCCGTCATTCCTGATAATTTTTTATACATTCTAAAATAATTCTGAAAAGTAATGGAAGCCAAAGTTAAGGATTCTGGCAAAACTTGCACCCCTTCTTTGGCTTCAATTGCCTGGTGAAGACCGCCCGACCACCTTCTGCCCGGCATTAACCTGCCCGTAAACTCATCGACAATAAGAACTTCATTATTTTTGACGACGTAATCTTTGTCTTTTTTAAATAAAACCTCGGCTTTCAATGATTGCTCCAAATGGTGCAGATATTTGATTCCCTTCTCTTCATATATATTGCCCATTCCCAGAATCTTTTCAATTTTGTTTATACCCGATTCGGTTAAGGTGGCCGAACGCATTTTTTCATCAATCTCATAATCGGTTTTTGAATCCAACCTGGGAATTAATCTCGCAAAATCCTGATACCATTTTGAGCTTTCGGTATCGGGAGCGGAAATAATCAAGGGGGTTCTCGCCTCATCTATCAAAATTGAATCCACTTCGTCGACAATGGCAAAATTAAATCCTCTTTGGACCTGCTGATCCAAATCGTAAACCATATTGTCTTTTAAATAGTCAAAACCGAATTCATTATTCGTGCCGTAGGTGATATCCGCGGCGTACGCCTCTTTTCTGGAACAAGGCCTCAAATAATTTTCAATCACCTTAAAGCCGCCTTTAATATCGCGCTCTTTATCCAAATTTTCATTCTGGTAATTAGGATCATATATGTATGCCGCTTCGTGGATAATACAGCCCGTTGAAAGCCCAAGCGTGTTGTAAATCTGCCCCATCCAGACCGCGTCTCTTTTTGCCAGATAATCGTTGACCGTTACCAAATGACAGCCCTGACCGTTTAAGGCATTTAAATACAGGGGTAAAGTGGCGGTTAAAGTTTTACCTTCCCCTGTTTTCATTTCCGCAATTTTTCCTTCGTGCAAAACAATCCCGCCGATTAATTGAACATCAAAATGCCGCTGACTCAAAGTTCTCTTAGTGGCTTCTCTGACTAAAGCAAAGGCCTCGGGCAGCAAATTATCGGAGGTCTGTCCTCCGTTTAATTTCTCTTTTAAATCTTCCGTTTTCTTTTTTAATTGTTCATTAGAAAAACCTTCGAATTCTTTTTCAAAGTCGTTTATCTTCTCAACAATCGGCTGGAGTTTCTTTATATATTGTTCGTTGGCATCGCCAAAAACTTTAGTCAAAAAAGACATAATGATATATATCAATTTTAAAAATAACAAAATCCAGAAATAAAAACAACCCCGCCCAGCTGAAAGCGGGGCGGGGCAGGTTGAAGAATTTATCTCTTCTTCTTTTTTTTCTTTGCCATAAAATTGAAAATTTTTAAACGAAGTCGTGACAGATAGTCGACCACTACCTGAAGAAAAGGATTTATTAATTTATTTTTTCATTTTAAGGAATAATGTCAAGTGTGAATAACTTATTTTCGCTAATTTCTAATTTTTGATTTTTGATTTTCAATTTTTAAACCCCAAAAACTGAATTTCTTCTTCTAAATTTATTTTAAATCTGTTTTTAACCGATTTTTTGACCAAACTTATCAATTTTTTGACATCTTTTGCTTTTCCTTTCCCTAAATTAATGATAAAATTGGCGTGCTTTTCGGAAATTTTTACATCACCAATTTTTTTCCCCCTCAACCCGCATTCTTCAATTAATTTTCCGGCAAAAAATCCGGCGGGATTTTTGAAAACCGACCCAGCTGAAGAAAAATTCAATGGCTGGGTATTTTTTTTGTAATTCAGATATTCTCTAATTGCCTTCGGGCTGCTTTTTTTAAGTTTTATTTTCACCGAAAGGATAATTAAATTTTTATTTTTTTTAAAAATGCTGGTGCGGTAAGAAAATTTGCAATCTTTATTTTTAAAAACTTTTTCCTTGCTTGTTTTTGTATCAAATGCCTCAATACTTTCAACGGCGTCTTTCATTGATTTTCCAAAAGCGCCGGCATTTCCAAAAACAGCCCCTTGAATAGTGCCGGGAATTCCAACCGCCCACTCCAAACCTTTTAAAACATACGAAGATAAGGGTTCGCCAAATTTTATCACCAGTCCCCTGTAACCCTTATCCGAAACTAATAAGTTGCTTCCCCCGCCTAAAATAAAAAATGGCAGATTTTTATTTTTTGCCCACTTGATCGCTTTGATTATTTCATCTTTATTTTTAGCGGCGAAAAAATATTTGGCTTTGCCGCCAATGCGAAAAGTAGTATATTTTGCCAATGTAATATTTCTTTTTATATCCATTAACTTATTTTATCACATTTTTTATGGGCGATGAAGCTAAAGCCTCATCTTCACCTGCGCTTTTATTTTATAAAAGCTTGGTCTATAATTAAACTGCCGGGGGCGCCCACTAAAAACTTTGTTTGGGGCTTAGCCCCCGGCATTTTGATTTACTAAAAAACAACAGACCTAGCTCGAGGCAGGTCTGTTGTCAACTTTGTCTGGGATTCTTCCCACTGCTTAAATATTAGCAAATTAGATAATAAATGTCAAGTGCCCGAGTCCGCCCAAGACGGACGAAGGGCGAAGATGAGGATGAAATCCTCATCGCCATTTTTATTGAACCGGCAAGCTGTTTAAAAATTCTTCTATCTCTTTGGCAAAATCCGGCTTAAGTTCTATGGCTTTTTGAGCCGAAACCCTGGCTTCTTGGAACCGACCGAGATTTGCCAGAGCGACGGCTTGCGCTGCCCAAAATTGAGCGTTTTGGGGATCCATATTTATTGCCAGGGGATAAAGTTTAATCAAATTGGCATCGTCTTGAAGATTTTGATAGATTTCAATCACCTTCTTCAAGCTATCTAAATTTCCCTGCCAATCAAATCCCGCCCTCTCGGCATCTTTGACTTTTTCCAAAGCCAATTCGTTTCTGCCGGTAATCTTATAAGTTAGGGCCAAATACCAGTGAGATTGAGAATACCCTGGTTCCAAATCAATAGCTTTTTGGAGCAAACCGATTGCCTCGTCCGATCTTTGCTGGGAAATCTTAACTTGAGCCAAACTCCAATAAGCCTGCTGATTTTTAGGGCTTAATTCCAGCGCCTTATTCAAATAAATTTCAGCCTCCTTTAAGTGTTCTGGATTCTGGGAAAAAAAGAAGAAATTATTGTAATGCCTTCCCGTCACCAAGTAAAGACGGTAATCCTGGGGATTTATCTCAATGCTTTTTTTCAAAGCCTCGATAGATAAGGTAAACCCATTTTCTAAGGTCGCTCTGTTTTGTTTAGAATCAAAGCTATAATCACTAATTTTTTTAGAAAACAGTTCGGGCACCTCGACAATTGATATCGGAGATGCAGCCAGCGCTTCTTGAAAATTAACAATTGCCTGCTCCAAAGAGCTGGCCAATCCTTTAGTAATTAATTTCGCGGCCCGGGCCGGCCGAATATTTCCAAAATAAAAAGTAAAAATAGTCAGAATAAGCAAAAATCCGGCTAAAAGAGAAACGAGCTGATTTCTTTTTGGCGGGGAGATTAACGCCCTTTCTTCGTTTTTGGAAATTAAAAAATTAATAAAAGCCAAGCTCAAAAAGAACATCATATAACTTGAAACCATATCAAAAACAAAAATATTTTGAGCAAAATAAACCGCCAAAACGGCTACCATTCCCAAGGGGAAAAAAAGATTATTTTTTTTGACTACTCGCGGACAAAGTTTCAATAAGTTGAAAATGGCGACGATAAAAATAATGAGGTAGCTTAAAAACCCGATAATCCCCGCCTGGGTCAACATATCTAAAACAATGTTGTGAACCCGGTCATACCAGACATCGGCCATTAAGGGCAACTGAGAATTAAAATGCTTGGCAAATGGAATATTAAAATTTTCCAGACCCCAGCCAAGCCAGGGCCTTTCTTGCCAAGCGTCAAAACCTTCTTGCCAAACCACCCGCCGCGAGGCGCCGGGCAATTCCCTGATATCCATCAAATGTTTTTTAAAAAAACCTGTTTGAGAAATTCCTAAGCTGGCTAATATTATAAAAGACAAAACAAAAGGCGCCAATTTCTTTAATAATTTACTTTGAGAAAAAACCATATAACCTATGCCCAGAATCCCCACCCCCCCAAGAAAGGCGCCAATCGCTCCCCTGGTCGGCTCTGCGGGATTAAAGAATAATACCCAAAGCATGATAAATAACAGTCCGGCATAAAAAAACCGCCACCAGCCGCTTTTAGCAAAAGCCAAAATAATGGCAAGAAAAATATCGAAAATCAGGTAAGCTCCCAAAAAAGAAGGGTTGCCAAGCGTTGCGCCGCCCCGAGCGGTCGGATCATTTGAAATTAAAGTATATAAACTAAGAAGCGCGCCGACTAAAATTGAAGTGCTTAAAATTCTTTCCCAATATTTTCTTTCCTTAAACGCGCCGGTTAGAATAATAAAAAACGCGTAGAGATGAAAAACAGTTAAAAGACCCGTCATTCTTTCAAAAGTGCTCCAAAACGATTTGGCGAAATTGGCGCCGGTTAAAGAAGTTAAAAAAAGAACCCCGACAAAAATGGTAACCGAAATGGTCAGGGCGTTGATTTTAGGAAGATAACGCCGATTAGAAATAACTAATAAGATATAGGCGATAAAAATAATATCAACGATAATCCGGAAAAAAATAGACTTAGAGGACACAAAAGGGAAAAACCAATTCCGAAAAAGAATCAAAGGAGTAAATAAAGCAACGTAGACCCCCCATTCCACAATCAAAAAATAAATTTTTTCTATTTTACCCATTAAACAAGTTTTTATATAATAAAAACTCAGTTAAAGATGAGGCCGCTGCCTCATTGCCCATAATTAGGGACAATCTCTTTCAAAATTTGAATTATTTTATTCCTATCTCCCAGCTTAACAATTTCTCTAAGTTTGTCTAATCTTAAAGCCAGTTCTTGATAATTAATTTCCGATAATCTGGCTCTGAATATCTTTTGATTTTGCGTGGCGGTTGTGCCCTCTTCGGCGCTTAAAATTTCCTCAAAAAGCTTCTCTCCCGGCCGCGGCTGGGTTATGACAATCGGAATGTCTTTGTCGGGCTCTAATCCCGAAAGCCGGATTAAATCTCTGGCCAAATCCGCTATTTTCATGGGCTTGCCCATATCTAAAACAAAAACTTCTCCGCCTTGGCCCATCGCCCCTGCCTGCAACACCAAAAGGCAGGCCTCCTCGGTTGTCATAAAATATCTTTTCATTTCCGAATGAGTAATCTCGATTGAGGCCAATTCTCCTCTTTTTCTTTTTTCAATCTGCTCCTTAAAGGTCTGGATGACATTTCCCCGGCTGTCCAAAACATTGCCGAACCTAACGGAAATAAATTTAGCGGAATTTTTTTGATTCCACGCCTGGCAAATCATCTCCCCTATTCTTTTAGTTACGCCCATTATTGACGTAGGATTGACCGCCTTGTCGGTTGAAATAAAAATAAATTTTTCCAAATCACTGACCTTAAAAGATATGTCAATTAATGTTTCTGTTCCAAAAATATTATTTTTTATCGCCTCTGGTAAATTTTCTTCGGCTTCCATCAAGGGAACGTGCTTGTAAGCCGCGACATGAAAAACGATACTGGGAGAAACGGATTTAAAAATATTTTCCACCCGTTCTTTGTCTGTGATATCGGCCACAAATGATTTGATATTGGAAAATTTCTTTTTTAATTCCTCGGAAATATTAAAAATACCGGTTTCGTCCTGGTCTAGTAAAAATAAAAATTGAGGTTCAAATCCAATAAGTTGGCGGCAGAGTTCAGAGCCGATGGAACCTGAAGCTCCCGTCACTAAAACTCTTTTTCCCTTAACAAAGTTTTCGATTAATTTTTGGTCCGGTAAAACAGCTTTCCTGCCCAAGAGCTCTTCGGCAGCTACTTCTTGAAGCGTTCCCAGATTAACTTCGTTGATAGAGGGAACAATTTTGATTTTTTTTAATCCGGCTAGTCGGCCGTATTCCACGGCCCTCTTGATGGTTCCCGTGCCAGCTGAAGGCAGGGCGATTATCATTCCTTCAATTTTTTCTTTAGTCGCTAATTGGGGGATATCTTCAATTTTCCCCAAAACCTTGATTCCGTGAATAAAAATGCCCTGCTTTCCCGGGTCATCGTCAATAAAACCTAACGGTAAAAAAACCGTCGTTTTTATGCCTAAAATATTTCTCAAAAGCTGTTCGCCGGCCCTTCCGGCGCCCACAATCAAAGTCCTTTCTTTTTTTTCTTTTCCCTGAAGCTTTTGAAATGTTTCCAGATAAATTCTTTTGGCAAAACGCATGCCGCCGGCAAACAAAAATATAAAAAAATAGGTAATGAAAAGAGTGGAGCGGGGAAAACCGGTAAAAATTTCATGGTCCCTTAATATAAAGAAAAAGGCGGCAAGAACTAAAAAACTTAAGCTGGCTGCCTTGGCCAGCCCTATCAGTTCGACGGCGCTAACATAAATCCAGGTAAAAGAATAAAGTTTAAAAAAGAAAAAAATCGGTATGGAAATCAATAAAGCTAAAATAATAATGCCCGCAATGTTTAAATAATACTGGCCGGGCACTTGGCCCTCAAATCTAACTAAGAAAGCCAAAATAACTGATAAAATTATTAAAATAATATCGGCTGAAAGAAAAAATAAGACTCGGAAAGTCCTTCTGTTTCTGATAAAAAATTTTTCAAAGAAAGTTGGCATCTATTTTGGGCGATGAAGTTTACCCCTGCGGGTTTTCCTTCATCTTCAACCTCATCCCGCAGAGCGGGACTCGTTATAAAATTCCCTAATGCATTCTATGACATAATTTACTTGCTCGTTTTTTAATTCTGGGTAAGTCGGCAGCCTGACAGACTCCCCGGCTATCCTTTCGGTAATCGGTAGATTAAAGCGTTCCATTCCCAATCCCTTTAATTTATGATTTGGAATCGTATCCCTGATTAAAAGCTCTACTCCCTTTACATCCATAGATTTTTTGAATTTCCAGATATCTTCTACTTTAATGATATATTCTTGATAAATCTGTTTTAGCTGTTGGACAGGAAGGACGCAGGGCAAATTTTTCAGCCCTTTATTGTACATCATCCCTATTTCCCTTCTTCTTTTAAGCATAGCCGGATAATATTTAAATTTTATATTTAGAATTGCCGCCTGAATGTTGTCGAGCCGGCTGTTATACCCCCAATCCATCACTTTCGGCGCTTTTGGCTGAACTCCATGCAATGCCCCCTGGGTAATATTCCAATGATTCCTCATCAACCGCAGTTTTTCATATAATTTGCGGTTATCGGTAACTATAGCCCCGCCATCTCCAGCTCCTCCCAGGGTCTTGGGGGATATAAAGGAAAAACATCCTGTATCGCCTATTGCCCCCGCCTTTTTTTTGCCCCAATATGCTCCCAGGGCCTGGCAAGCATCCTCCACCACCCATAATTTATATTTCTTGGCCAGACGCATAATCTCATCCATATCGCACACCTTCCCCGATAAATGAACTGGCACAATGCCGACTGTTTTTTTAGTAATCGCTTTTTCAATTTGAGAAACGTCCATTAATCCGTCCTCTTTGACATCAATTAAAATCGGCTTGGCGCCCAAGTGAACTATTTCCTCGATTGAGGAAATAAAAGTATGGCCAACGGTTATAACCTCATCTCCCGGCCCGCAACCTAAAGCCTTATAGGAAAGCTTCAAAGCGTCTGTTCCGGAATTAACTCCGATCGCATATTTTACCCCCACAAATTTTGCCAATTTCCCTTCAAACTCCAGCACGTCTTTCCTCAAAACAAAATTGCCCAAGGAAAAACATCTATCAATCGCTTTTAATATCTCTTTCTTATGCGCCTTGTAATATCTGCGATAGCTTGAGTTGATGAAATCTACTTTGTATTTTCGCATATTTGTTAAATTCTTATATAACAAGGCGAATTCATTTTATATGTTTTCAAAATAACCTTTCTAACTTCTTGGGGATTTTTAATAACAAAAGTTTTCAGATTAGGTAGATGTTTCAAAACTTTTATTTCTTCGTCTTTTGCAATAAGGTTATGACTAAACCCTAAAAATTTATATTTCTCACTGCCCTTGACTCCGATAATTTTCACATTGGCGTTATGTAGACAGACCGCGTTGCGAACTGCTTCATAGGGCCGAAAAACAACGAAATTGATCATTGAGTATACGTAGGGCTTGAGGTCCGCCAATGCCAACCCCGCGGCAATCGTCATCACGCTTTGCTCGGTTACTCCTAAATTGAAAAACCTGTCCGGGAATCTTTTTTGGAATTCTTCAATATAATTAAAACCGACATCAGGAATAATTAAAATAACTTTCTCGTCCCTTTCGGCTAATTCCAAAAGAGTATCAATAAATTCCCTTCTTGTATCTTGTTGTTTAATTACTTCCGCCATTTAATTCTTTTAAGGCCGCCTGATATTCTTTTTTAGACGGCGCTTTGTAATGATATAAATTATTCCCTTCAAAAAAACTCACTCCTTTGCCTTTAATAGTTCTGGCAATAACAACTGCCGGCTTTTCCGAAGAGGTGAGAGACCTTTCTATCTTGTTAAAATTATGCCCGTTAATTTCTCGCGCTTCCCAGCCGAATGCTTGCCATTTATCCTTTAGGGGCTCAATATTCAGAATATCTTTAACTTTGCCCATTGCTTGCAATTCATTAGCGTCTACGATGACAAATAAATTGTCCAATTTATGCTGGGCACCTATCAAGGCCGATTCCCAAGTAGTGCCGCATTGCATTTCCCCGTCTGACATCAAAACAAAAATATTCCCCTTTTCTTTTTTTAGCTTCTTGGCCAAAGCAAAACCAACCCCGAAAGGCAGACCAAAACCCATTGAACCGCCGGCCGCGGGAATTTCAGAAATAATGGGCTCTGCTAAACCAATGAATTTACTCCCGGAACAACAATAACTGTCTAATTCTTCTTTAGTAATTCTACCCTTTCTCCATAAAAAATAATAAAGAGAGGCAGCTGCCCAGCCCTTGCTCAAAATTATCTTATCTTTATCCAAATCCGCTTTTTCAAAAATAACCGTTAGCAAATCAATACAGCTAAAATTGCTGCCAACGTGGCTTGTCTGGGCTCGATAAATCAAACGGAGGACGGTTTTCCTTGCCTCCAGGGCGATTTCTTTATAGTTTTTGGAAGACATAATATTTTCCAGTATAGTCAATTTCCCTTAAAAAATCAAATTTTTAAGAAAAAAACGCCAGCAGAAAACTTTCCGCTAGCGCTTTGCGCCTATTAACCAAAAACTTTGATAACGAACAGGGCGGACAATGCGGCCGCGATGGCAAGGCCTGTCTGCCAGTTAAACACGGTTTTATTGAACTGGCTGAATCGCAAGGCGAGCCAATGCCCGACAATATATACTATGATTTGAAAGGCATTGGCCACAACAAACGGCAATCCGGGATTAAGGCCCGGGGTGCGCAGAGCCATGGTAACTAGATTATTCAGCCAAGCTCCGATTATCAACCCCATCAGAAAAACCATAGCCATGGGCGCATACTTTTTGTATTCCTCGACCGGGAATAGCTTAAGAAGTTTGGAATACACAAAGATGCCTATACCCATAAAGGTCAAGTAAACCGAATGTTGGACTACCGGATCCAGCTTAAAGCTTTTGCCAAAAAACTGGAATGAGACTAAGTAGATAGTGATAATAAGCATGGCCGAGAAGGATTTTGAAAACCAGTTGCCTTCAAGGAGCCATCCCCTTAATCCGCTTGGCACGATAGCAGAAGCTGATTCCGTTTCGGAAGCAAGCGTTGATTGAACATTCATTTTAGCGGGCACGCCATAAATTTTAATCACCAGCAAGCTGATGATAATGGCGACCAAGCCGGCAACTGACCAGAAATTCCAACTTGCCTGTTTAAAGTATGTTGGCAGGGCAACAGCCATTACCGCAGCCAATACATACATCAAAAAACTGGAGCTGTTCGAAACAACAAAAGGCAAGCTGGGGCTGATGCCCTTAACTCTAACTGCCATACTGGTCATCAAGTTAGACGGCGCGCCGGTCAAAAACAAACCCATAACAGCGACAATAGCCATCGGGATGAAGTTGGTATAGCGTTCGAGGGGTACCATTCCCAGGGTTGTACCGACAAAAAACATCCCCAACCCAGCGCCAGCGCAAAAACACATATGCTGAATAGACGGCTCGAGCTTATATTTCGGGCCGCCAAAAAACTGGAAAGAGATAAAATATATCGAGTTTAAAATCATCGCGGCAAAACTCATCCAAAACCATTGCCCGGAATTGGCAATAGCCGAACCGACATTGGTAACAGAGAGTATTAAGGTTAAGACAATAAATCCCAGCCCGATTTGCCAGAACCAGCGATTTTTCTTCATAATTGCCCTCCTTTGTTAAAAAACTTTCCTTTCTTCATATTTTATATAATAACAAACAAAATAAAAAATGCCAAGGATGAGGTTTGCTACTCATAGTTGACAAATTTATTAATATGAAGTAAAATGTATTTTATTGGAGGGGTGTTCCTTCAAAATTTCATAATAAGGAGAAAGGAAAGAAAATGGCAATTATGTTTCTACTGGTTTTGGGCGGGGCAACTATCTGGGGGGTCGCAAATGTTTTGCGAAAATGGCTCTTCAAGGAGCGGGAGGCTCCTGTTGAGGTGGCGGTAGTGGCAATAATGCTTGGGGCGAGCGTGTTCGCATCTGTGGCTCAGTTTGCTCGGTTTGGTATGCCCCATGTCTCAACGGCATTCTGGGTACCGTTTGCGGCCACAGCAGTCCTGAATGTGGGGATCATATTCTGGCAAAATAAAGCCCTGAAACTGGAGGATGCCTCTATCGTGGAGCCGATCCAAGGGATAACTCCCATATTCGTCATCCTAACGTCTTGGCTGATGTTGCGGGAGTTTCCCACGCCCTGGGGTTTGCTCGGCATCCTTTCCGTGGTCTTGGGGGTTTATATCCTGAACCTGAAAGGGTCGGATACGAAACTCGGGATTGGATTGTTGACCAAGCCTTGGAGCCGCTTGATTTCCTCAAAGGGCGCCCGGCTTGCCCTGATTACAACCGCGTTGGCATCAATCTCCTTGAACTTCGACAAAATGGTTGTTGTTAATTCCAGCCCGATGATGAGGGCAAGCACAGTGTTCCTGGTTGTGGCAGCTACTGTTTGGGGCCTATCTATGGCCCAAGGACGCTGGCAGAAGATGGACAAAAGTTGCTTTTGGCCCCTATTCGGGATCGGATTGCTCACCGGACTGAGCAACGTCTTAATGGACTGGGGATTCCTCTATGGGATTGTCCCTTATGTGGGATCCCTAAAGCGATTCCAAATAATAGTCACGACTCTTCTCGCCGGCATCTTCTTGCGTGAAGGGAATATGGCTTTCCGCATAACAGCGGCCGTAATCATCATGGCCGGAATAGTGCTAATAGCATTTTAGGTTTCTAGGGCTCGCCTAACAAGGTTGAGCCCTCTTTTTTTAATAACCGACGGTACTTCTCAGAGATAAAAATAATGCCAGCAAGAATTAAATTGCTGACGCTTTTCTTTTGACATTTAAAATTGTTTATGGTATAAGAATAAATAAAGGAGGTGCAATTATTATGCCGCAGACATCAAATGATCCGGAAATCATCTTAAAAGATGGACAGGTTCAGGAATGGGTTGGCAATCTTCCTGAGGGTCCATTCGGAGAAGAAATGCTTGTCAGCAAGGAAAGGATGGTTTTAATTTCGCGCAATGTAACATCAGAAGAGCCGTCAGCAAAAGCTGAACTGCACGAAAACTACACCGATATTTTTCTCGTCAAGGAGGGAAGCGAGGAATTTTTTATCGGCGGCGAAATCGCAGACAAACAACAATATATGATTGATGGCAAGCCCCAACCCGGCGAGTGGCGAGGAACAGAAGTTAACAGCGTGCCGGGCAACGAAATCAGAAAATACCAGATTGAAGCCAACGACATTGTTATTATTCCCAAAGGGATTATCCATCGGCACGGCGCAGGCACAATCAAAATGCTGGTGATTAAAGTAAGTTAGATCAAGAAAAGGGAGGATAAAGTGAACCTTAACAAAGAAGTGATGGAAAAGCTCGCAAGGGTGAGATTCGTGGTAACTGATTTTGACGGTGTGCACACGGATGGCTGCGTGTATTTTGCCCAAGATGGCTATGAAATGGTAAAGTGCAGCCGGAAAGACGGCTTGGGCATCGCTATGCTCAAAAAAGCCGGCATGTGGATCTGTGTGATCTCCAGGGAAAAGAATCCTGTCGTAACCGCTCGATGCGAAAAACTCGAAATTCCAGTCTATCAGGGCGTAGAAAGGAGCGAAGAAAAGTTGAAGATTCTTAAGCGATTAGCTGCAGAGAAAGGCTTTTCGCCAGAGCAAGCGCTCTACGTGGGGGATGACATCAATGACATTCCTTGCCTTGCGTGGGCTGGGGTAGGGGTCACCGTTGCTGACGGACATCCTCTTGTCAAAAAAGTCGCGCTGATTACGACAAGGGCCCGCGGCGGCCAGCATGCCATTCGCGAACTCTGCGAGTTAATACTCGCGGCGAAAAATAGACCACTTCTGGTATAAGTGGTATAAGAGGAAAACAAAAATGCGCCGACAGAACTCAAGAGAGTTTGTGCCGGCGCTTTTCTTTTTGATAATTATTAACCATCGTGAGTGCGGATCGCCTTGGCTGATTTTTGATAATGGGCTTCTACAAATCCCCTTAAATCTCCGGCAATCTCGGATATATACGTCCTATCTATAACCTCTTTGGGCGCCAATTTTCCGTTCCCTACTAAACCATTGAAAAACTCGTAGAAAATCGGAAGGGCATTACTAGGGGTGGAATAATTGGCTACTATAAGAGTGCCTCCCCTGGCCAGAACCCGAAGCGCTTCTTTAGCTATCTCTAATTTTTGTTCGTCAGAGACCCCGCGGTATATAGTGCCGCAACAGAGATCTTCTTTCGGATAGTCTTCGCAACCAGAGCAATCAACTTTTTCACGATCATAATCCACTTCCTCCAGCTTTTCACACCCGTCGCAATACCAAGCATCACAATCAATGCATTTAGGGCAATTACATGTACAACCGGGCTCGCAAGCACACCAGTCATAAGTTGGAATTGAGAATATGTCCGAAAGAATAACTGCGCTGAAAAAACCATCTCTGAACGGAAGCTTCGTTGCGTCTGCAACCATAAGGCGAAGCTCTCCTTTGATCAATTCCTTCCATCTTCCTCTATCTAATTCTCTTCTTAGTTGTGATATGTTCTGGTGGCAATCAACTCCAATATACTCTGTATTTTCGTCGATTTCCTGAGGCCACTCGGTAATAAACCTTCCTTCTCCCGGCTCTCTAAAAATCCAGGGGAAACGGCCAATTCCGATGTCAAGCGTCTTAAAGGATTTGCTCACTTTTCCTCCTAACTAATTACTCTTTGATTTTACTATTTGTTCTAAACAATATAATAGCGCATTTATATTTTTTGTCAATCAAACCCTGGACGATGTCGGAAAAAAACCTGCCGGCGCTTTTTTATATTTGACAAATTTTAATTAACATGTAAAATAGAATACAGTTATTAAGATAGGAGGTAAAAAATGAAGAAAATTGACAGATTATTTGTTGATCTTGACGGATGCCTTAGCAAGGGCGCCGCTTTCCCGAAAATCCCACCGTTTGATTTGAAGTCAGAAAACGCAAATATCCTGGAATTCCTGGAATTCAGGGATTTGCACGAACTCTCCTGCCACGCAGTGACGGGCAGATCGGTGAAGATATCTGAAGCTTTGCTCCAGATACTCACCACTGCACCATCGGTGATGGAACATGGCACAATACTGTATGATGGGCAGAATTTAATACACTTGATTGAATTTGACAAACAATACAAAGGGCTTAAGGAAGCGAGGGAAGAATTAGAATCTTTCATTGCCAAAACCGCTCCGAATTGGATTCCCAAGCTCCAGGGCTATTTCCCGCAACATTCACTAAGAATGCTATCTGACAATCTCCACATCTGGACAATTGAAGTCTATCCCGCAGATATTGATGCTACGAAGAAGTTACAGGCGCTCATCCGTGAAATTGTGCTTCCACCCCAGCTTATCGGGCATATCAAAAACGGCTATCTCAAGGAACTGGTGAGCAATGGCGCGTACGATCTGATGCCGGCGGTCTCCAAAAAAGCTGCCCTGGAAAGCCTGATAAGAATCAAAAAAATCGACGTCTCGGCGTCATTAGGGATCGAGGATTCTTTCCACGCTGATGGGTGGCTGCAAACAATTCTTCAGGGAGGTGGCGTCATCGGTTGCCCGGCCAATTCTGACGAAAGGTTAAAAGAAATAGTCAGAGAGGCTGGAATACGAGGATACGTTGCAAATCAAGGATATTTCAGGGGATCTATGGAGATCCTAAACCACTTCATAAAAGAGTGAAGACGAAAAGGCCAACGCCGGAAACGACGCTGGCCTATTTTTTATTTTTGAGCGCATTATATCAATTTTATTTTTTGATCTGAAACCTGTAAGGAAAGCGGCTCTCCATAATCCAAATTCGGTATTTTCTGAGTCAGCAATTCAACAATATTATCTTTATGGTTTTTGACTGCCGAGGGGCAGGGATAATAAATATATCCTGGATATTTTTCGTTTTTAAATTCAATCAAAGTTTCCACGAGCCAAAAAGTTTCAATTACGTCTTTGACCCATTCGCAGGTTACTTCATAGTCCGGCTTGATTATTTTAAATTCTTGAGGGGAAATATCAAAATTAATTGTGCCGTTGTACATTTCAGAAATGCCGGGTATGCCGGCTTTTTCAAAAAATGGTTTTTGGAGAAAAATCGTGTTGTTTAATTTTAAGGCAGGGTCTGGATTCAAGCCGGATGCTATCCGATAACCCTTAACTATTTTTCCTTTTAAAATTATATTTTTCATATAAAAATCTTGGAAATCGTTTTAAAAATTATTTTTAAATCCAGCAAAAAAGAGTGATTTTTGACATATTCTAATTGAAGTTTGATTTTAGTCGGCCTGATTTTTTCCTGATAGGTTTTTTCAGGGTCTAAACTGCCTTTTAAAATTTCACTTTCGTGAAAATTCCATAAGCTGGCAAGGTCGGTCATACCAGGTTTTATGGAAAGAATGTTTTTTTTCTCCTCTTCCGCCATCATATCAACATACATTTTAACTTCAGGCCTCGGTCCGACCAAACTCATTTCGCCCCTTAAAACATTGATAAGCTGAGGCAGTTCGTCAAGCTGATATTGTTTGAGAAACTTTCCTATTTTCAGCAATCTTTGATCGTCGCCGGCAGTTGAAGATCCGCCGAGCTTATCGGCGTTATCAACCATTGTCCTAAATTTGAAAATTTTGAATATTTTACCGCCCTTGCCGATTCTTTCCCCTCGGTAAAATACCGGGCCTGGCGACTCACGCTTTATCAAAATTGAAACTATCGGGAATAAAAGAACCGTAACGGTCAATCCGATTAAAGAAGCAATAATGTCAAAAATTCTTTTTACCATAATGATATATTAAAAATTTTCCCATCTTTTTTCAACCCCTTTTAATTTCTCTTTAAAATAGTGTGTCTTAACACCACCATGGTTGTTTTAATACGTAAATTAACTATTTCTTTAATCTTTAATCAAGAAAAAACTTTTTGCCATTTGTTCGAATTTTGACATAACTAGTATTCGCAAATGAATCTGCGGTGAAAAGACCTTCATAATCGGCATACCCCAAATACACTAAAAAAGCTCCCATAGTAGCTGCGTGAGTCACCGCCAAAATTGTTTTTCCGGCAAAAATTGGCACAATCTTTTTTAAAAAAATAATCAAACGGGCCGCGACCTCCTGGCCGCTCTCCATTTGAGAATCAAATTTATACTCCATTTTTTCTTTATTAGCAAGCGTCTTAAATTTGGCCAACAATTCTTTAAGCTCTGTTTTTACTGCCGCAGTTTTTTTGCCTTCAAACGAACCTATAAATCTTTCTCGCAGCAATTTTGTTGTGATTACGGATAGCTTATGCTGTGAAGCGAAAATTTTTGCCGTTTGCTCGGCACGACTTAAATCTGACGAAAACACCTTCTCGAAGCGAACACCGCGCAACTTTTGCGACAGCATTTTCGCCTGCCGCATCCCTTTTTTAGTCAGCGACGACTCAAGATGGCCTAAAAGAATGCCGCGGCGATTGCCTTCGGCTTCGCCGTGGCGAACCAAATATATCGTTGTATATTGAGATTTGCTTTGTTTTGCCATATTCTCACTCTATCAAAAAAAGGCGGGGCGCTCAAAGCACTCCCCGCCATTCTGCTTAAGTCAGAATATCTATGGCATATTGCCTTATCGGCAGCAAAAACTGCGGATCTTGTGCCACCAGCTTAGGATCCCACCACTTCATTTCCTCGTATTCCTCGTTGGGATGAACCTCTGCCTTTTCTGAATCGGTGACAGCTAGGGTCATTGTCACTGAGATAGTATGAGAACCGTTCTCTACTGGTGGCTGACGGCGTATTGCCCAGACAAAGGAATACAGCCCCAAGCATGAGAACCTTTCGGTAGAAATTTCCAATCCAAGCTCTCTCTTTACATTCCTGGCGGCTGCTTCTTCAAAACTCTCACCAGGCCTCATGCGACCCCCGACAATCCACCAACCTTTGGCCGGATAATAGGACCTCTTGCCTAAAAGCATTTCGCCCTTGGCATCCAAAAGGATGATATCGACGCAGGCGATGACGAGAGAGTCAATGGCCTGAGCATATGCCTCGTCACCCAATCTTCTTCCTTGGGGTGTAAATCCTTTTTCAATAAAATGACGTAAATTCACTGCTTCTCCTCCCTCTCAAATTAAAAAAAAGTACCGCTGTAATTAAAGCATACGCTCTTTAAAAAGTCAAGCCAAGCTATTTTTTCTTTTTTTCTTTTTGCTTCAGAAAATCAATCGTATCTCTGGCGCATTGCCTCAAAGCCGGGAAAAGTTTTGCGTCTTTAGCCGTTAATTCAAGCTTCTGCCACTTTATTCCCTCGTGTTCTTCGTTAAGCTTAATGGCGGCCGCTTCCCTATGGCCGATGAAAAGCGCCATCATTATTAACATGTCATGAGTTCCGTTTTCTTCGGGTATTTGGCGGCGCTTGGGCCAGACCAAAGAATATGTCCCCAGATAAGAAAATCTTTTAGGAGAAATTATTAATTTCAGCTCTCTTTTAATGTTCCTGGCCGCCGCTTCTTGGACTTTTTCGCCAGGTACCATTCTGCCCCCGATAATCCACCATCCTTTAGCCGGATAGTAAGACCGTTTACCCAAAAGCATTTCGCCTTTAGGGTTGATGATAACAACGTCAGTCGTCGCCTTGACAATGCTGTCAAGAACTTTAGCATATTCCCGATCGCCCAATCGGCCAGCGTGAGATTTAAATTTTTTCTTAATAAATTGCCTAAACATATAATTTCATCAAGCCCCACAAAGAGCCGAGGCCGTAAGCAAAATGGCGATTGAAAAAGATAAAGGGCAGGATAAAAAAATATCTCAAATCCTCTTTCAGCGCTATCTTAAAAGAAAAAAACAGAGAAAGCAAAATATAGGGCCCGATGCTCAAAGGCAAAGTTAAAATAAAAATTAAGGGAAGCAAATGGCGCAAAGAAAAAAACCTGATTTTAAACTTCAAAGGATAAATTGTCCAAAAGCCGTCAATAAAATTATGCTTGAAGAATTTCCAAAATTCCGCTTGAGGATAATAATAAGCCACAATATCGGGATATAACAGAATTTTCCCGCCAGTTTTTATCAGCCGCTTATTAAATTCAATATCCTGCGCTCTTATCATTTTTTCATTGAAAAGGCCGACTCCAGCAGGAGGCGGATTAAACACCTCCCTTTTATAGCATCCTCCAAAAACTGTATCCACCGATCTTGGCTCTTTTGAGCCTATCCTGAAATAAGAACCGCCGGCGCCAAAAGGATGAGATAAAACCTTGGCAATGGCTCGGGCGATCAAGGTATTTTTAGCTGGCAGAGTTTTGATTATTCCGCCGGCATTGTCAGCCCCGGATTCCTGAAGATATTTTACGCATTTTGAAATATAGTCATTTTCATATCCGGCATGAGAATCCATCCTGATAATTATCTCCCCCTGGCTCGCCTTGATTCCGATATTCAAACCGAAAGGCGTAAATTTTTTAGGGTTATCTATCACCTTAACATTAAACTGTTTGGCAATTTCTTTTGTTTTGTCTTCCGACACGCCATCAACAACTAAAACCTCCAAATTTTCTTTTGGATAATCTTGCCTGATTATTGATTCCAAGCATTTTCTTATATATTTTTCTTCATTCCGGCAGGGAATTATTACGGAGACCAAGTTTGCCATAAAAATTAAATTTATTAATCAAAGCGTCCCAAGCGACCGCTGAAAAGCCGATGACAAAACCCATAACCGGCACCATATAACGCACAATAGGACCGAAAATAATTGTCGTGCCCCAGAAAAAAGCAATAATGGATAATAGAAAAATAATTTTAATTATTTTATCTTTATAAGCTCTGATTCCGTAAATTATCCCGGCCAGGGCCGGTATAAGATAGAAGCTCTGAACCAGCAAGATCTTATTTTCCCACCACATCATATAGGTGGCGTACCACGACCTGAATGCCAGCAAGATTATGATTTTTATAAATAATAAAGGGTGTCTGGCAAATTCGCCAACCACGGAAAAATAAATGGTATTTCGCGCGGAATCCCCCACGGCTTTCAGCCTTTCCAGCAACAATCGCGTCTGTTCGGAAAGATTTATTCCGTAGCCGACTCCGTCGGCCTGGAGGAGCAATTTAAAGGAAAGATAAGCCCCCTGGGAACCGACGGTAGATATTGGGAAAAAGCTTCCCGTATTCAAAAAGACGTAAATAAACCAAGGGGAAACAGATATTAAAAATCCCGCCAGCACAGATAGAGCGAACAAAATTTGCCTTTCTCTTTTTTCTTTCTTTAAAAAGAAAAACGCCATTAAGATTAAAACCAGGGGGAAAAACAGGCTGACTAGTCTTACCAGGGTGGCCAGGCCCAAAAAAACGCCACCGAAAAAACTGAATTTCAAACTTTTTCTTTTAAAAGAAATGATATATAAAAGAATGCCAAGGTACAGGAAGGGAATAAAGGGAACTTCGGTGTTCGGATTTTTGATGAACCAGAGGTTAAAAGGATAAGTTATCCATAAAAAAGACGCGATCAGGGCGATTTTTTTATTAAAAATTTCCCTAATAATAAAAAATAAAAAGCAGGCAGCCAGAGCCGTCAAAAGAACATTAAAAATCAAAATAAGATTAAATCTGTCAATCTTTATTGCCTCTGACAAGGTAAAAATTCCGGCGAGCATAACTGGAAAACCAGGGCCAGACTCATTCATTAGTTTTCCGTCTGCCCTGAAGCCCTTGCCCGCAAGAAGGCTGTTGGCAATCGGTTCGTAGCGCGAAAAGTAATCGCTGCCGGGAATTTGGTGTTCAACGGGGCCCACGTTCTTAAAGAAAAATAAGAAAACTACTGAGCAAACAACAGAAAAAGAAAAGATAAAAACCACCAAAAGCTTGGGGTCGTGATATATTTTAGACATAATACTCATCTTTTCTTATTTATTTTATATGATAAACTATGAAATGTAAATGAAGAAAGTTCTATTGGTTCAGCCAAATTATCGCGTCAAAAGAAAAGCCGGCGTTTCCATGATCCACCCGCCTATGGGCCTGGCTTATATCGCGGCTGTTTTGGAAAAAAACGGAATCCCTGTTAAAATTTTAGACGCCAATGCCCTGAATCTATCGGCAAGCCAAGTAGTCAAGGAGGTTTTAGATTGGGGCGCCGATGTTGTCGGCGTCAGCATTCTTACGCCAGCTCATAATTTTGCCGTTGAGGTTGCCCGCCATCTGCCTCCCTCTGTCATTTCCATTGCCGGCGGAGCTCATGCCACGGCAATTCCAGAAACAATGATAAAACAAGGTTTTACCGCTGCGGCAAGGGGCGAAGGAGAAGAAATATCCCTGGATTTGGCCTTAGGAAAAAATCTTGCCGAAATCCTGGGCATTTCTTTTAAGCAAGGCGATGGAATAAAGCACAATCTAAACCGGGGGCCCTTAGATCCGAATAATTTGCCCTTGCCGGCCAGACATTTGCTTATTAATAACGGAGTAAACAAGCCCTATTTTTCAGGAGTAACGCAGGAATTCCCTTGGGCGGTAATCACCTCTTCCAGAGGGTGCCCCTACGATTGTTATTACTGCAACAAACTAACTTTTGGCAGGAAAATCCGGTATCGTTCTCCTGAAAATTTCATGCAAGAAGTCGATTTTTTAGTGGAAAAATATAAAATTAAGGAAATAGACTTTGCCGACGATTGCTTCAATTTTGACATAGCAAGGGCTAAAAAAATTTTTGATCTGATAGCTTCAAGGCCTTATAAAATTCACCTCCGTTTTTCAAACGGCATCAGGGCTGACAAAATAGACGAAGAATTTTTAGAAAAAGCTAAAAAAGCCGGCTGCAATTATATAGCCATTGGCGTTGAGTCGGGTTCCCAAGAGATCTTAAATAGAATTCCGAAAGGCGAAACCTTAGAGGACATAAGGAAAGCGGCTAAGATGATAAAAAAAGCCAAAATTCCCATTACCGGATTTTTTATGATCGGCTTGATAGGAGATACAAAGGAGACGATGCAGCAAACCATTGATTTTGCAAAAGAATTAGATTTAGATATCGCCCAATTTAATATCGCCATTCCCAACCCCGGAACAAAAATGTGGGATATGATTAAAGCAGGCGGCGGAGAAATTTTCATTAAAGATTGGGATGATTTTCATTATACAGACAGATGTTTTTATTCCATGCCCGGCATGGCCAGCCCCAAAATAGTGGAAATGATGTATAAAAAGGCCTACCGCGACTATTATTTCAGATTCGGTTATATCTTAAGACACGCTTTAAAATATCTGTCTCCTCAAAAAATTAAAATTATTTTTAAGGGTTTCGGCACTATTTTACGCCGGTCTAGCTAATTATATGCGTGTTTATTTATTAAATCCGCCCTACTATAAAGGTTTTATGCGTTCGGCCAGATGGGCCAGGCCCGGTTTTGCCGGCAGCCAATGGTATCCGATCTTCCTGGCTTACGCCACCGGCTTTTTGGAAAAAAACGGCCACTTTGCCCGACTAACCGATGCTTTAGTGGCGGGAATGACTTTCCAAGACACCTTAAAAGACATTCAAACGTTTTCTCCGGAACTGGTCGTTATTTACACTTCTTGGCCGAGTTTGGATAACGATATTAAGCTGGCGGAAAAAATTAAAAAAGAAAATAAGTGCTTGGTAGTTTTTGCCGGACCATGGTGCTCGTCAAATCAGGAAAAAATACTCAATAAATCTGATGCAGTGGATGCGGTCGTCAGGAAAGAATTAGAATTGCCTATTTTGGCCTTGGCTCAAGGAAAAAGTATTTTTGAAGTAAGAGGATTAAGCTGGAAAAAAAATAATCAAATTATTCATAATCCGGATGAAAACTTTCTCACTTCAGAGCAGTTAGATGAGATGCCCTTCGTGACCGATGTTTATTATAGGCACCTTAATATCAAAAACTACAGCCAAACGAGCTTGAAATATCCGTTCGTGGATTTATTCACGGGCCGGGGATGCTGCTGGGGACAATGCATTTTTTGTTTATGGCCCCACACTATTTTCAAGGGAGCTCCCTTGTACAGGAAAAGAAATATAAAAAATGTGATTGCGGAGATAAAAAATATCAAAAAAATCCTGCCCGAGGTCAAGGAAATTTTTATCCAGGACGATACCCTGCCCAAAGACCGCGCCATTGAACTGTCGGAAGAAATTTTAAAAAACAATTTGAAAATAACCTGGTCTTGCTACGCCAAGCCCATTCTAGATTACGAAACTTTAAAACTGATGAAAGGCGCTGGCTGCCGATGTTTGCATGTCGGATATGAAAGCGCGGACTTGAACATTCTGACATTCTCCAAAAAAGGCCAAACGCCGGAAATCATGGAGAAATTTACTAAAGACGCGCAAAAAGCAAAACTGCTTATCCACGGCGATTTTCTGATAGGGTTGCCGGGAGAAAACGAAAAAACTATCTTAAAAACTATAAATTGGGCCAAATCCTTGAAACTTTTAGATTATCAATTTGCCGTGATTCAGCCGGAACCCGGAACGCCCTTGTATGATTTCTTGGAAAAAAATAAATTTTCAACCGGAAAAGACGAAGTGAATTATCCTCAATTTTCTTCAAAAAATATGTTTGACTGGCGCTTGAGGGCTTATCAAAAAATATACTTAGACCCCGCATATATCTTAAGGTGTTTAAAGAAACCGGCGGAAATCAAAAGATTATTTAAAATGGCCGGACGGGCGATACCGAATTTAATCCTGAATAAACATGGCTCAAATTAATCCGAAAAAAATAATTAAAGCGGCTTTCTTTATTTTAGGTCTTTTGCTCCTGTTATTATTAATAAGCAGGGTTGGCTTTCAAGAAATAGTTAAAATAATCGCCAAAGCGAAGATTGATTTTTTAATCTACGGATTTTCAATTTATCTTATTCTAATCTTGATCCGGGCGTGGAAATGGCTTTTGCTTATCAAGACGGCCGGGAACAAGATAGAATTTGGGCAGTTCCTGCCGTTTTATTTCGTTAATTGTCTGGTGGGAAATATCACGCCTTTCAAGTCCGGAGAAGCGGCCGCACCCTTTCTTTTCAAAAAATATTTAAAAATCCCCATTGGCCAGGGATTTTCCGTTATTATCTTGGACAGGTTTTTCGAGCTGACGGCATTCACGGCAATTTTTGCCTTAACTATATGGTATATCATCCCTATTCTGCAATGGGCTCTAATTGGTCTCCTGGTATTTATTTCTTTTTTAATCACCGTACTCGTCTCACAAAAGATATCCTTAAAAATACTGGGGTTGTTTAATTTTTTAAAAAGATATTCTCTGGCGAAAAAAGTTTTGGAATTTATCGCCAAAGAACTGAATCTTTTTTATGATAGCTTATCTTTATTCAAAAATAAAAGGGTATATAGATTTATCATACCTTTAACAATAATCTGTTGGATTTTTGAGCTTTTGTCGTTTTATTTTATAATCGCCTCCGTCTTGCCTGTTTCTTTGTTTCACGCTGTTGCCGCTCAAATTGTGGCCATAGCGGCCGGTCTTCTTACTTTCATCCCGGTAGGCATAGGCATAGGAGAAGTGGGAATAGTTTATGTTTTAAGTTTATTTAATTATCCGGCAGTTTTGAGCACAGCCGGAGCTCTCTTGGCCAGGCTGATTATAACCGGCACTTTATTCACCGTCGGCATCATCGGGACTTTTTTGCTGAAAGAAAAGGACGGCTAAATTCTTTTAAAAATCCTAACGACCAGGCAAAGATAAAAATTATTGCCGCTAAAAACACATTAAAAGCCACCTTTAAAGATTTTTCTTTAACCAAGCTTAAACTGGAAAAAATTACCAAGCTAATAAAAATTGCGCCAATTAAAAATAGCGGGTAAACTGGATTTAAAAAGAAAGAAAAAATGAGCAAAAAAAATAATACCGGCAGAAACAGCCCCGAGATAATATGAATCGGGCTGACGGCATCCCCGTGCCTCTTTGCCAACTGCCATCTCCCAATGGCAAATCTGTATATTTGCTTGAAAAATTTTTTGGGATTGTCCCTCCGGTAGTGCCAGACTATCACGTCGGGAGCATATAACACCTTATATCCCCTGTCAATCAGCTGATAGTTTATTTCAACGTCATCGCCGGTTAATAAGGTTTCATCTATCGGCATTACTTTTTCCAGCGCTTCTCTTTTATAAATCGCATTGCAACCCGGAATGCTTTTTACGATTTTAATCTTCTTGGCATCGGTAACATATATTGAGCCGGATATTAAGCTGCCAAATAAAAATAAAAATCTGACCGCTTTGCCAAACACCGATTCGTTTTTAGGAGAGAGATTCGGCCCGCCAACGCCAGCCACTTTTTCATCTTTAAAGTATTTTAACGCATTGTCCAGCCAATTCTTTTCCATAGTGCAATCGGCGTCGGAAAACGCTATCAAATCCCCTTTTGAATATCGAAAGCCGATATTTCTTCCCGGAGCTACGGTCCGAGCTTCATTTCTAACTATCTTTGCGTTATAACTTTGAGCAATTTTTACGGTATTATCCGCTGACAGGCCGTCGGAAATTATAATTTCCAATCGGTCTTTCGGATAATTCAACTCTTCCAAGCTTTTCAGGCACTCCCCTATTATGGCCTCTTCGTTTCTGGCCGGAATAATTATTGAAACAAAAGGATAGCTTGTCATTTATTTTTCTCTAATTCCCAATATGCCAAGCATAAATGAAGAGAATATTGTTTGAACTCCTATGATAATCAGAGTCAGAGCTATTATGGAATTTTTAAATTCCTGCAAGTCGCCGATCCCGACATTTAACCATTTCAAAAATATCGATAGATAGATAATCCCGCCAGATAGCGCGATAATCGCTCCGAAAACACTGGCTTTTTCTATGGTCACATATTTATTAATCCTGCCGAACGCCGGCCTGTCCCCAAGGTGCGAGACAGCGTATGTTTTTGCAAATAAGGCAAAAATAATCAGCTGATAGCCGAAGATAATCAACAAAGCCGACAGGAACATCGGATAATTATAAAGCTTAATCCCTAAGATTTCCGGAGAGCCGAAATACAGCCAGAAAAGAGAAGCTAAACCCAACAAAGATAAGAAAATTCCCGGCAAAAAAAACAAAAATAAAGGGCTATAGAGCAGCATAAATCTTAAATGACGCCAGCCGTCGGTCAGAGATTTTAATTTTGATTCGCCCTTTCTTTTGGCATAACTTATCGGCACCTCTTTAATCTTTAGGCCGTTTTTAATCGCCTTGATTATCATTTCTGACGCAAATTCCATGCCCGTTGTTCTAAGCCCCAATGTTGGCAGCAATTCCCTCCTAAACGCCCTCATGCCGCAATGAACATCGCGTATCTTCGCATTAAAAAAAATTCTCAAAGTCCCGGAAAGCACAGGGTTGCCGATGTACTTATGAACCCAAGGCATCGCCCCTTTTTCAATTTGTCCCCTCAATCTGTCCCCAATAACAAAGTCATAGCCCTGCCTTAAATATTCAATAAAATTAGGAATTTCGCCAAAGTCATAACTTCCGTCGGAGTCCGCCATAAAAATATATTTCCCTTTGGCGGCTTCAAATCCGGCCAAATAAGCAGACCCGTAACCTCGGCGCTCTTCCTCTATCAATATCGCTTGTTTTTCCCTGATAATATTGCGGCTGTTGTCCGTGGAGCCGTTGTCGGCAACAATTATTTCCGCATCCAGATTATTTTCCCCAATAACTTCTTTAATTCTATCAAGGCAAAGGCCGATGGCTTTTTCTTCGTTTAAGCAGGGCAATATTATGCTTATTTCGGGATTATTTTCCATATCAATAGCTGAATACTTTATAAATATTAACGCTGGAAATAATCATCATAAATGAGATTGTCGCAAAACGAAAAGCCGTTCCATACCAGCCCTTATATTTTTTTAAGAAATCGGCTGTTCTGTCGATTCCCAGGACGGATAAAGGATAAACAAGCGGAAACATTAAAAGGGCGTGGTAGGGGAAATAATAATTAGCGGCAAAAAAAACAAAAATAAAAGAAAGCAATCGCAAAAATCAGAGGAATCAATAAAAAACCTTGGACTGCCGCCGAAATAACTTTAGGAAAAACGTCGAGCAACATCCGGAAAATTTTATACCAAGGCCAGGAAAAAACTCCGAACATCCAAGTAACGGCTCCAAAATTTTCTATTGAAGCGTCAAAAAACCTTAATTGAAAAACTTGAGTTGCCCAAAAATACCAAAAAGCCAGGGGCATTAAACTAACCGCCAAAAATAAAGCTCCCTCCCGATAACGCTTAAAATAAATAGCCAAAAGCAAAATAAAAATTGGTATAACAACGAATAATTTTCCAAGCAGGGATGCCCCTATAATCAAAGAAAAAGCAATCAATTTCAAATAAGAAGGGTTTTTGACATAGTTATACAGCAAATAAAGGCCGGCGACGACCATAAACGACCCGTATACTTCAGCTACGGGCTGAACTAATCCGACGTGAACGATAAGAGAAAAAATATAAAGGAACGACGATAAGAAAGCAACTTTGGGGGAAATTATCTTTTCAACAAGAATATAAAGCATCAAGGCCGTAAGCAGGGCTAAAAGAAAATTCAGAAAAATAGCTGAAAAGAAAAAAACAGCGTAAGAATTAAAAAATAAATTAGGAAGAAAAGCGATAGCGGCTATTAAAAGAGAATACAGCGGCCGGGACAAATAGATGGGATTTTCAAAATAATACTGGGGGAAA
The DNA here is from genome assembly GCA_964635155.1 of uncultured Candidatus Saccharibacteria bacterium. Lineage (GTDB taxonomy): Bacteria > Patescibacteriota > Minisyncoccia > Minisyncoccales > CAZWNE01 > JBBTTI01. The sequence continues at coordinate 8,570 of CAZWNE010000004.1, read as the reverse complement.
TTCTTGGCCAGAATGATATAAACCGGCCCGTCGGCATTCATTCTATATCTGGCAAAAAACGGAGAAAACCTATCTATTATGGAAACTTCGGAAGAATCCAGGGGAGACTCTTTATGATTGACAAGATCTTGGAGCGATAGCCAACCGTGGCCGGTACCGGTATATCCTGAAGCGGGAAAAATAAAGCCGTATACCAATTGAGCCGACAAAAGCAAAAAGAAAATAAAAAATACTGATTTCATTTTCATGGTTTTAGCAATAAAAATATGCCTAAAAGTATTATAAAAATTCCTAAAATTTGAACGGGAACCAGCTGCTCCTTTAAAAATAACCACGAGAATAAAGCGATGAAAATAAAACTCAGGCTGGTTGAAATAGGATAAGCAACGCTTAACTTAAGCCGAGAAAGAACAAAAAGCCAAAGAAGAAAGCTGATGCCAAATAAAAATAACCCTCCTATCAGCCAAATATTTTGAGAAATGCGGCTAATCAAAC
>CAZWNE010000004.1:0-8065 GCA_964635155.1 uncultured Candidatus Saccharibacteria bacterium | reverse complement strand
AAGATCCAAAACGCCTCTTTTCAAGAAAAGCTGAGCGCTAACTCCAAGTAAAATAGAAATTATTAAAATCAAAAATGCTTGGAACATATGCCAATCGCCAGCCCGCGGGCCGTATAATGAAATTTATCGTATTTTACCGCCATTGCCTCTTTTTGAGAACACTCTAGCCACTCGTCCCGGGAAATCTTCTTTAAAAAATACTGCTCCGTAAATCCAAGCTTGCCTTCTTCAAGTAATTTGTCTATTTCGGGATTATAACCCAGGCAAAAAGTGACTATCATTTTACCGCCCTCGGTTAGACATTTTTTCAAGTTATTGATGGCCATCAAAATCTTTTCAGGATTCTTAATGTCTTCATCCCAGCCGACATGTTCCAATGTTGAAATACTGATAATCAAATCGTATTTTTGAGAAGGGCTAAAATCAACTACGTCTTGATTTATTACTTCATCAGCCAATTCGTATTTATCAAGGATATCGTGGGGAAAATTAAAATAATGGGAAAGGACATTGCCTATCTCAAGTATTTTTTTACCCTTGTTGGCCTTGACCATTTCCCAAACAATAGGAACCTCAACCTGCCGCTCATTAAGACAGGTGCAGTTATATAGGCGGTAAAAATAATTATAATATTTGCCTTGGAATTTGAACGGATTTTTCTTTTTTTTGAAAAACGTGCAATAAAAAACCTTCGGCCCGTTATAAATTATAAAGAAAATCCCTCTTTTTTTTAGAACATCGCTAACGACCGACCGGAAGTTTCTTATTTTCTTTGAATAATCCTTCCGAATCACTTTCCAAGAAGTAGCTACCCCCTCTAAAATAATACCTGTCGTTATCTTTGACTGCCCTTCCTTTCGGTTCTCAACAATAATCGGAACTTCGGCAAAACAAGCCCCCTTTTTCCATAAAGCATATTTTAACTCAACCAAGAAGGCGAAGCCCGAGGCGCTTATTTCTTTTAGATTTATTCTCCTAAGAAGGGCGGCGTTGATGCACATAAAACCACTGGTGCAATCTCGAATCGGCAGATGAAAAAAAATTTGACCGTAAAGATTAGCGCCCCGGCTTAATAATTTCCGCCATAAAGGCCAGCCGACAATTCCCCCGCCTTTAACATATCTCGACCCGACAACCACATCAATACCCCTGCCTATTTCTTGGAACATTTGGGACAAGAACTGGGGGCTATGGGAAAAATCAGCATCCATTGTGCAGACACTGCGGACATCGGGGTCGGCTAAAACCCTTGAAATAGCATCAACATAGGCCTTGCCCAGGCCCTCCTTTTCCTGTCTTAATAATAAATCCAAATTAGGGATTTCTTTTTTTAAATTTTCCACTTCCCTGAAAGTTTTGTCTGGCGAATTATCGTCAACAACTAAGATGCTTACTGACGGCAAGATAGAAGAAACTATTTTCAATAATCTGCCGATGTTTTCCTTTTCATTATAGGTGGGAATGATAATTACGTCTACCATGAAGTTTTTAATTTATTTTAAACCATTCGACTGTTCTCTTCAACCCGTCTTTCATATTAAATTTAGGCCGCCAGTTCAGCTCTTTTTTGGCAATTTTAATGGAAAGACAGCCCCTTTTAAATCCGCCAGCCGGAAGGGGTATGTGTTTTACTATGGCAGAAGATTTAGTTAACTTCTTAATTTCTGCAAAAATATCCAAAACATTTGTTTCTTTGCCCGTCCCGATATTTATAATTCCCTTAAAATCGCTTTCAAAGGCCCTAAAAGAAGCATCTATCGCATCGTCTATAAAAATATAATCTTTTGTTTGCTTCCCGTCCCCGTGGATGAAAGGCTGCTCTCCTTTTATCATTTTATCGGTGAATATGGCGATCACCCCCGCTTCTCCCTTAGGATTCTGCCTGGGGCCGTAAATATTCCCGAAGCGCAGCGCCAAATAGGCAATCCCAAAAAGACGATAATAAGAATCAAGATACTTTTCAACGGCCAATTTGCTGACGCCATAAGGAGAAAGGGGTTCTGGCTGATAATTTTCCGAAGTGGGAATTGATTTTGCGTCTCCGTATATTTCTCCGCCGCTTGAAGCAAAAATTATTTTTTTAACCCCTCCTTGCCGGCAATTTTCTAAAACATTAAGGCTTCCCAAGATATTAGTTTTTGCGTCAAAGACGGGGTTTTTTACCGACTCTCTGGCTTCAATATGAGCCGCAAAATGAAAAACATAAACAGGTTTTTCCTTTTTAAAAATCCGTGAGATGGCGGGGTCACAAATGTCAAACTTATAAAATTTGGCCTTAGGATTTAAATTTTCCTTGCGGCCGCTGCTTAAATTATCAATTACCGCGACCCTATATCCTTCCTTTATCAATTTGTCTACAAGGTGGCTGCCGATAAATCCGGCGCCACCCGTTACTAAAATTTTCACCATATTGTTAAAATTAAATGATATTTTGAAGTTTTCTTTTGATTGAAAGCAACTGCCTCCACGGATAAAATAAAGTCAACTGGGGTAAAATCCCCCTAGGAAATTTCGGCTTTCCAAGACCCCCCTGAGTAAGAACCCAATCTGCATCTCGGAGAGTGCAAAAATAAGAAGGACCCCCGGCTAATTTGATATTTTTTTTGGTCTCGGGCCCCTCGACTCTTTTCTTTTTTCCCCAAATGGAATGAGAATAATTATGATTTTGATGAATAATGGTTATGGCTTCGGTTGCATCTATAACCGGAATTTTTGACGCCCTCATATGATAAACCAGCCAGCTATCCCAACCGGGACGACCCACCGCAAAAGAAAGAATATTATGCTGAAGATTTTTAGGAAAAATAAAATAATCCATGCCCGAAAAACCATGCAAGACGCCGTCTTTGGCCGTTAAGTCCCGCAAATTTTTATCCCAATCTGGTTCATCAAAGTTTATTTCCTTTTCCATATTCAAGTCCCATCGCCGACCAGACATTAAAAATGATGGGAAATTGACAGATTGAAGCGCCCTTAAGATACTGTTTCCTTCCAGAAAAATTATATCTGCATTAACATAAGCTAAAAAATCATTACTGGCTAACTTCCTGGCCGAATTAAAAACATCGTCAAGCAGCGGAGTGCCAAACTCTGTTTTTTTAACATTCGGGATATGCAGAACGCCGAATTCTTTGGCCGCTTCCGCCACTCCTTCATCGTCGCCAAATAAAATTATCTGGCACTTGGGAACAAGTTTTAACCAGCTTTTAACTGCGTTCCTCTGAATTATATTGATATGCCCCTCTCGAAATGGCTTGGGGATGGTAAATATGGTTAACATAGGGCTTCTTCTATAATTTTTTCCCATTTTTCAGCATAATTCTCCATGGTAAGGTCTTTTACCCTTTCTTTTCCATTCTGAATTAATTGCCGCCTTAGCCCTTCGTCTGTCCAAATTTCATAAATTTTTTCTGCTATTTCTTCAACTTTGAAAGGATTAAAGAAAAGTCCGGCATTCCCCACTTGTTTTGGGATTTCAAATAGATTTGAACAAACAACCGGGGTCCCCAAAACCATTGCTTCTAAACAGGGAATATCAGTTGGCCCAAAAAGAGAAGGAAAAACCAGGGCAATGGATTTTTTATACAAAGCAACTATCTCTTTTTCGGAAACATATCCCAAGTGGAATATCTGGTCGTTAATTTTCAGTTTTTTTATCAAATCAAATGTTTTATTATAATTGCCTTTGGCGACACCCGTAAAAACAATATTGACTTTAACTTTATATTTTTCCTTTATCTTGTTAATCGCCTCTATTAACTTGATGTGGTTTTTATGATGCCAAAATTGGGCCGGATAGAAAATAAATTTTTCGGGAAGATTATGGCGGGACAAAACGCCTTCGGCGGTTTTTTCATCCATATCCCTGTATTTATAAATATAACCTGACGGAACAAAGGGAATAATCCGGCTTTTTTCTTTTTTAATGCCGAAAAACTTATAAATATCTTCCGAACCCTGCTGCGAATCAACGACATTGAAAATAGAATTTTTAGCATAAATTTTGTAAACAATATCTCTGATTATGCCCTGCCTTCCCCTAAACTCAGGAAAGTTGGGATAATACTTGTGCATCAAATTTGGCAAAAAGACAACGTAAGGTATCTTCAAGGAAAGCCCGTAAGTGAAGGGAGTGGGATAAATCAAAAAATCAATATTGTCAAGATGAAAACTGCCCCTGCCAAACATTAATTTGAAAAAACGGATTATTTTATTAATTGGAGAAATGGCTTCTTGGGAAAAATTAATTATTTTACAATTGAATTTATCGGAATATCTGGCCAAGCTCTCTGCTATGCTTTGAGCTAGCTGGAATACTCCCCCGTTTTTTGATGATGGCATAAAAATGCCGATATTTTTTTTATTAGCGGCCATGTTTTTTTAATAAAAAATCCAAAAGCTCAATAGCGCTTGAAAATCCTTCGGGCTGTAAATGGTTATTATTCTTTTTCTGATATTGCCCGTCTCTAATCGATTCCAAAGCAGTAATAAGCTTTTCTTTGTTATCAATATACTCAATTTCGCTAAAGCCTTTAAAAGAATCTCCTAAAAGCTCTTTCTGCAAATCCAAAGATAAAACAGGTTTTCCCGGACACTGCATTGGCGAAGTAAAAATGGTGGTAGAAGAAGGAGGAAAACTCAAAATTGCATCGCTTATTTCAATAAGCTCATCGGCTAATTTTGTCTGATCGGCAACTTTGATATTATCGGAAATAGATTCAAAAATCCGAATCAGTTCTTGAGTATTTTCAGTAGCGGGATGAGGCTTTATAAAAATTTTCCAATCTTTCAATATTTTGACAATCAGGGCAATAATTTCCGCCCTCCCCTTCAGTAATTCCTCTCTTGCGATTAAAGAATAATCGTCCCGGCGAAAACTGATTTCATCTGGCGACAGCATGATAGTTAAAATTTTTGCATTGCCATTATCTTTCTTTTTCATATCGGAAAAATAAGCCGTTTCAAAAAATTTTCTGGTTTGACGCAATAAAGGATGGGACAGGATATACAGCTTTTCTGGCGGCGTACCGTCTTCAACACATATATCAAAATCTCGCTTTGAAAAAACAACATAGCAATCGCCGTCTCTCATCCCGATATTTCCCTGCCACAGCATGTAGCTGGACTTTCCTAAAAACGGCATTTGGCCTACCGTGAGAGGCAAAATCCAGTAATAGATAATATGGCCTAAGCGTTTTCTAAGTTTTGCCAGTAATAATTTAATGCCCAGGGGTAAAAATCGGGGCATTTTGAGATAAGCGTTCTCTAAGTTTAGCCTCATTGCCAAAGGCCCTCTCGGCCCGGTTAAAAACCCTCCCTGAAAGCAGATATTCATGGCGTTTATTTTCTTGGCAAATCTTAAAAGATACATTTCAAAAAGGCACATATCGTTATCTAATATAATAATATCCGGTTGATGGCGGAAAATAAGATATTTTGCCAGATTGTATAAATACCTGTTCTTGGCCCATAAATTAGTTTTTTCTCCCGCAAATTGGCTAATCGGTATAATCTCTTTTAAGTTTGGGAATAGCGTTTTATCATTGAGAATCTCTTTTGTCCTAGAATCAAGCTCTTCAGACAATAAAACCACGGGGTGCTTCTGGCAAATTTCATAGAGATGTGAGATAAGAGTCGTGCGGAACAGCCGAAAACTGGTGGTATAAAAAAGTATCTTCATTTATTTTTTTCGTAATGTCTGGCTCCTCTGAATTTGGTTTCTCCTTTAAAATAGAGGTTATAAAATGATTGAATCAAATTATTTGCTTCTTCCATATTTTTCGTCGTGTGCTCGTAATGGTCTAAAATCAGCTCTTTATTCGCTTCAAAAAGCAGTTCATAAAATTCTTTTTCAGGGATATCGGTGAAATTAACCATTAGCAAATCAGAATTTTTGAATTTATTGAAAAAATCTTCCGGCCCCGAAAGCAATCCCCTTTCTATGGCTTCATAATACAATTCGCAGCCTGGATAAGGCGTTACCGGCCTGATTGTCCTGACTTGGTCGTAAGTATTGTATTTTTTGATAAATTCTACATTTTTTCGCAATGACTCCGCAGTATCGCCTTTATTTCCCCAAATGAAATTCAAACCGAGCCCGATGCCTATTTTTTTGGCGATTTCAGCCGCCCGAATATTTTGTTCAACCGTGGTATTTTTCTTCATCAAATTCAAAACATTCTGGTCCGATGATTCCATCCCAAAATTAAGAAACTTGCAGCCGCTCTCCTTCAGCCAAATTGCCATTTCTTCGTCAAAAACATCAACTCTCGCCGAACAAGTGAATTTTATTTTAAGATTATTCTTCTGCAATAAATCATGGAATTCCAAAATTCTTTTTTTGGGAAAGTCAAAAAGTTCGTCTTGAATATGAAAATAATTCACTCCGTACTTTTCTTTTAAAATCTTCATTTCTTCAATAACTTTTTCCAATTTTCTGAATCTGATGCCTTTTTCTATGCGGTAACAAAAATTGCAGCGGTTAAAGCACCCTCTCCCGGTTATTATCCCCAAAACCTTGTCGTTTTTTTCTCCACCGAATAATTGCAAACAATTCGTATATTTTTCCATCGGGAATAAAGACCATTCGGGAAAAGGCAAAGAATCTAAATTCATAATTAACCCTCTTCTTTCGTTGACCTTAACGCCGTCCTTGCCCTGATAAGCAATGCCTTTTATTTGAGACAAATTTCCTCCTTCAATTTTGCATTTTAACAGCTCGATAATCGTTTCTTCGGCCTCGCCGATGGCGATTAAGTCAGCTCCGGTCTTTTCTAATATATATTCGGGTATGGATGAAGGGCCGTGGCCGCCCAAAACCAGCCAGGCGTTTTTCTTATATTTATTTATGGTTTCGCATAGTCCCAGTATCGTTTCCCTGAATCTGGCCGCCTTAAAACCAAGGCCGATTAGGTCGTATTCTTCATTTCTCAAAAATTTTTCAGCCATTTCCTCGTTTGGATAGTGAAAGACATCCTGGCAGCATACTTTCACTTCAGCCCCCTCTTTTTTCAAAACTGCGGCCAAATAACCTATGCCCAACGGAAAATCGTTGTCTTCCTGATAGACATCATGAACAATAAATAATACTTTCCCTTTTTTACTCATAGTTGATATTTTGATATAATAATTCTTATGACAATGTTATTTTTCTTAGTCGCCACGGGAGCGATATTTTGGGGGGTAACCAATATCCTGGAGAAACACTATATAAAAAAGGAAGCCGGGGTGGAGATAATGGTAATCGCTACGATGCTGGGAGCGAGCGCATTCTCGTTTCTCACCCAATTTGTGATACTGGGGGTGCCCCGGATTTCAGCTGGCTTCTGGCTGCCCTTTCTTGTGTCAGTTTTCGTTGTTTTCGGCGTCAGATACTGGGAACTTAAGGCCTTGAAGACAGAGGATGTTTCCATTGTCGCGGCCCTTATCGGCTTAACACCAGTATTCGTCATAGTAACTTCTTTGATTATCTTAAAAGAATTCCCAACAATTTACGGTATTATGGGTATTCTTCTTGCCGCTTTCGGGATCTACTTCCTCAATATCAAAGGAGCAAAATCTGTTGGCGAGCCGTTTCTTCGGCTGTTTTCCACCCAGGGAGCTAAACTCGCTCTCTTAGTAGCCATACTTGGCTTAACTTTGGGCAAAGTAATTGTGCTTAATTCCAGCCCCTTTATGTTAAGCGCTACCACGTTCTTAGCCGTCGCCCTTGTAATGTGGTTATTCCTTAAGGCGAGAGGAATGTGGCATAAAACCGATAAAAGGTTTTTCTGGCCGCTCTTTGGGGTCGGGGCTATTGTGGGGCTGTCTAACGTCTTGATGGATAGCGGGTTTCTCTACGGAATTGTTCCCTATGTCGCAGTTTTGAAAAGAACCCAGATTATCTGGACAATGGTCTTTGCCAGCATATTCTTGAAAGAGCGGCTGACCAAGTGGCGTTTAATGGGCGCCCTAATAATCATTGCCGGAATAGTGCTCATCACAAGGTGAGCACTCTTTTTTTTAATAACCGGTCGGCAATCCCCAAAATTCGCAGGTCCCGCACAATGGAACCTTATCTCCCCTG
>CAZWNE010000003.1:40452-42723 GCA_964635155.1 uncultured Candidatus Saccharibacteria bacterium | reverse complement strand
GCATTTTGTTGTTTTTAGTTATGACGCCAATTCTCTTTATATATATGTTGATGGAGTATTAGAAAAAACTAGCGTAAAAACAATAACCCCTACGACAAATAATACCGCGCTGATGATTGGGAGCTGGAACAATATCTGGAGTAAATTTTTGGGCCTGATTGACGACGTGCGCATTTACAACTACGCCAGGACCCAGGAGCAAATTCTTCAGGACTACAACCAGGGCAAAGCGATACAGTTTAGGTAAAAGGAGGGCAATTGTGCTTGCTCCGGGGAAGCACAACCCCAAAATAATTATTATGAATATTGTTGCCATAAAAGATCAAAGATATCCGGCGCTTTTAAAAAAAATAAGTAAGTCTGCCCCAAAACAGCTTTATTATAAAGGAAACTGGGATAAAGATATTTTTAAAAATTGCTTGGCCGTGGTGGGATCAAGGCAGATGACAAGTTATGGAAAGAGAGCGGTTGAACAGATTGTGACAGAGGTAGCTACCGCTGGTATCACTATTGTCTCCGGGTTTATGTATGGCGTGGACGCTATGGCGCACAAAGCCGCCCTGAATGCCGGGGGCAGAACGATTGCCGTTATGCCCTGCGGGATTGACTTAATACACCCCGAATACCAGCAAGATTTATATACTGAAATTTTAAACAGTAAGGGATTAATAATTTCTGAATACGATGGAACAATGCAGCCGGCAAATTGGACTTATCCTAAGAGAAACAGAATCGTGGCAGGGCTCTCAAAAGCGTGTTTAGTTATAGAGGCTGGAGAAAAAAGCGGTTCTTTAATCACCGCCAATTTTGCCAAAAAATTCAAGAGAAAAGTATTTGTGGTCCCCGGCCAAATTTTTAGTGAAAATTCAAAGGGAATTATGGAATTATTAAAACAAGGCGCTACTCCGGTTAGCTCCGCAAAAGATATTTTAGATTATTACGGACTTGGAAATTTAGTTTCTAAGAAAGAAACTAAGTTTCCAGATGGCGTTATTGGAATTTTGGAAAATCAGATAATTACCAAATTAAGAAACGAGGCGTTGGGCGCCGATGAATTAGCCAGAGCTTTTGGCGTATCGGCAGCGAACTTAGGAGTAACGTTGTCTATGATGCAGCTTCGAGGATTAATTCGGCAAGACGGCTCCAGATATTATATCGACTAATTAAGCGGGATTTGTGCCTGTTTTGAGCAATCATAAAGTGTCCACATAAAGATTATAAGTAAAAGAAAAGGTTATGAGATTTTAGATCAGAATTGCAAGACAAAATACGGCGAAACTGATATAATAGCTCATTGCGGCAAAGAATTGGTTTTTGTGGAGGTCGGGACGAAAATAGGGGAAAATTTTGGCACGCCCGAGGATTCGTTGGATAAAAGAAAATTGAGAAAAATTTGGTTAAACGCCAGAGCGGGCAAGGCCACGAGAATTGACGCAGTCTGCATCGTCTTAAACAATAATTTAACGGTCGAACGTTTAAATCATTACGAAAATATTGTATAATAAAATTAGGCGATGAAGTGGCGACTTCATCTTCATCTGCGTTTTTAATAAATTAAAAACTTGATATGGAAAATATATTCAGCAGAATAATAAAGGTCAGCATTAATTTATTGGTTTTTTTAATCCCCTTATTTTTTCTGCCGTTTTCTTTTGAAGCGTTTGAGTTTAATAAACAGTATCTTTTATTTTTTCTGGTTCTGATCGCTTTTTTTGCCTGGCTGGCAAAAATGTTTTTAGTTGACCAGGAGGTCAGGCTTAGAAGAACGCCGTTGGATATTTTTGTCATCGGTTTTTTGCTGATGGCTGTTTTGTCAGTTATTTTTTCGGTTGATAAGGGATCGTCTATTTTCGGCTTTTACGGAAGATTTTCCGACGGGTTAATCGGGCTTTTGAGTTTGGGAGTATTATATTTTTTGATAACTAATAATGTTAAAGAAATCGGCGTCATACTGAAAATATTTTTATGGTCCGTGTTTTTCGTTATTTTAACCAGCTTTATTTCTATTTTCGGAGTTTTGGGAAAAATAGGCGCCGCTCTTCATTTGCCGCAGGTTATGAGCCAGAATACGTTTAATCCGGTTGCCGGAAGCATGGAAGGGTTGGCGATATTTTTAGCGATAGTCATGGTATTTTTAACCGGGAGAATATTAACTAAAACAGAGAAAGCTAAAAATTTTATTAATTATATTATACTGCTAGCCGCTTCTTTAGCCCTTTTAGTTATTATTAATTTTAAAGAAAGATAATTGAATTTAAGATATGAAGTAAA
>CAZWNE010000003.1:0-40418 GCA_964635155.1 uncultured Candidatus Saccharibacteria bacterium | reverse complement strand
GCGAGCCTAATTTTATTCCTGGGTTTTGCTTTATGGAAGAGAATTTTTAAAGAAAACGTAAACAAGCTCTTGCTGCCGATATTTTTGATTTTAGTATCAAGTTTATTTCTTTTCGTCAACTTAATTGATTTCCAATTACCTCGAGAGCGGGTGCTGGGGCAGAGTATTTCCTGGCAGGTCGGATTTAAATCGGCAACCGATAATGTCAAGTCAGCTTTTTTTGGTTCCGGTCTCGGCACTTTCCATTATGATTTTGCCAAAGAAAAGCCGGTTAGTTTCAATCAGAATCAGCTCTGGCAGATAAGATTTGACCGGTCGGGTTCTTATTTTTCGGAAATTCTTGGCACAATGGGATTTTTGGGCATTCTTTTTTGGCTGGCGCTAATTTCAATGTTTTTGCTGGTAAGTTATTTTTTTACGAATAAAAATTCGGAGGCAAAAAATTACCAGCTGCCTTTATTCATGGCTTTTACCGCTTTAGTAGTCAGCCAATTTGTTTATTATCAGAATACGATTCTAGCTTTTGTTTTCTGGCTGGTGCTGGCCCTGTCGGTGGTTTCTTGGCAAAAACCCATCAAAGAGAAAGTTTTTTCTTTTAAAAATTTTCCAGAACTGAATTTAGTTTTTACAACAATTTTAATTATGGTCGGCCTTGGGGCCCTGGGGCTAATATTTTTTGGCGCCAGGTTTTATCTGGCGGACAAAACCTTTCTTCAGGCTCAAAGAACGGCTGATGCTAAAGTTAGAATTGCTCTTCTTGAAAAAACAGCGAAATTAAATCCTTATCAGGCCCAGTATTGGACAGTTCTTGCCAGGACTTATTTGCGAGATGCCGTTTTGGAGTCAGATGGCACTCTTATTCAGACGAAAGTGGCCAAGGCCATTAACACTGCCAAAATAGCTGTTTTAAGGGGGCCCGGCCAAGTCGCGGCGTGGGAAACAATGGCTATGGTTTACAGAGATATAAGAATTATGACTCAGGGAGCTGCTGACTGGGCGATAAAATCATTTGAAAAAGCCATTGAATTAGAACCCACCAATCCCGTATTAAGAACCGAGCTGGCAAAAATTTACATTCCGGATGATTTGAATAAAGCTAAAGAGCAATTAATCAAAGCCAAAGAATTAAAACCAGATTTTATCGATGCCATTTTCCAGGAGGCCTTGGTCCAAGAGCAAGAAGGGAACATAAGTGAAGCAATAAAAACAACGGAGAGTCTGGTTTTAGCGAATCCCTTCAATGCGGAATTGAGATTCTGGCTCGGCCGGCTTTACTATAACAATAATCAATTGCAAGACAGCATTGCCGTGTTCGAAACCGTGCTTCAAATCTTTCCCAATCATTCTAACGCCCTTTATTCTTTGGGCTTGGCCTGGCAGAGAAAAGGGAATAATGCCAAAGCTAGAACTTATTTTGAAAAAGTGCTGGAATTAAACCCGGATAATCAGGAAGTAAAATTGCGCTTGAACGATTTGAACAAGAAGTAGCTGGCGATGAAGCTAAAGCTTTATCTTCACGCTTTGTCCCGCTTTGCGGGACTCGCGTACTTGACACCAAAAAATAAAGGGAGTAGTATTAAATTTACGTAATCGGTTTCTTTTGTTAGGCGACGAAGCTAAAGCTTCATCTTCATCTGCATTTTTAATGAATTAAAAACTTGATAAATAATTGACCCCCTCATTTTTAAGTTAAAATTCAATATTTTTACCCTAAAACAAGATAAGCATTAGGGTCTTTTCGTTTGTTTTGTATGGCTGACATCAAAATAAAAAATTTTAATAAGGCCAAAATTTTTCTTAAACCGCCATATTTATTGTCCCTGCAAAAAGAAAGCTGGGCTCAGTTTTGGAATAATGATTTTAAAGAATTATTGGCCGAAGTTTCTCCGATTAAAAATTATACCGGCAAAGAATTTGAAATTTGGTTTTCCGATTTTAAACTCGGCGAGTCAAAATACAAAACTGATTTTGACGCAAAGAAAAATAACGATTCTTACGAGGCGCCCTTAAGGATAAAGGCAAAATTAGTCAATTTAAGAACCAAGGAAGCAAAAGAACAAGAAGTTTTTTTGTGTGATTTTCCCTTGATGACCCAAAGGGGTACTTTTGTAGCTAATGGAGTGGAAAGGGTGGCTATCGCCCAGCTTATCAGGTCGCCGGGCGCATTTTTTACCGCCGACAGGCAGGGAGGCAAAAATTATTTTGGAGGAAAAATAATTCCCAACCGAGGGGCTTGGCTTGAATTTGAAACCGAATTATCGGGCCAGCTCTCAGTGAAAATTGACCGCAAAAGAAAGGTGTCGGCGACCACTATTTTGCGGGCTTTTGGCGTAGATAAGGATTCACAAATAAAAGAAGCATTCCAGGACGTTAATAAGGGCGAGATAGATTATATTGAAGAAACTCTCAAAAGAGATCCTACCCATAACCAAGCCGAGGCGCTCGTGGCGGTCTACGGCCATTTGAGGCCCGGGGATTTGAGCACGCCGGATACGGCCAAAGAATTGATTTGGAATATGTTTTTTAATTTTGAAAGATACGACTTGTCTAAAGTGGGCAGGTGGAGGATGAATCAAAGATTTCCGAATTTAAAATTAAAAAATCAAAATTCTGAAATTAAAGTAGAAGACCGAGTTTTGAAGCCCGAAGACGTGGTTAATGTTTTGCGGGAAATTATCAAACTTAATAATGACCCCTTAGCTCGACCAGACCAGATTGACCATTTGGGCAACAGAAGGGTCAGGGCGCTGAATGAATTGCTCGTTAACCGGCTGCGAGTCGGATTTATGCGATTAGAGAGAATAATTAAAGACCGGATGTCAACTTTAGATCCTTCGACCATGGCGCCGATTCAATTAGTCAATCCCCGGCCGATCATGGCCATTGTCAAGGAATTTTTTACTTCTTCCCAGATGTCCCAGTTTATGGACAATGAAAATCCGCTTTCCGAGCTTGAACACAAAAGAAGATTGTCAGCTACGGGGCCGGGCGGCTTGACCCGAGAAAGGGCGGGGTTCGAAGTCAGGGATGTTCAGCCGTCCCACTATGGAAGAATTTGTCCGATTGAAACGCCCGAAGGCCCGAATGTTGGATTAGTTGGCCATATGGCGGCTTTTGCCAGGATTAATCCCTACGGATTTTTAGAAACGCCTTATTTCAAAGTAGAGAAAAGCAGGGTGGTAACGCCGGCCATTCATTATTTAAACGCTTACGAAGAAGAAAAGTATAATATTGCCACAGCCGGAGTCTTGCTTGACGACAAAGGCAATATTCTTTCCCAAAAAGTAGAAGCGCGGCTTAACGGAGAGCCCGGAATAATTGACAAAAGTAAGATTGATTTTATTGATGTTTCGCCCCAACAAGCCATATCTATAGCCACCTCTTTAATTCCCTTCTTGCAGAATGACGATGCCAACCGGGCGTTGATGGGTTCAAATATGCAGCGTCAGGCCGTGCCTTTAATCAAACCCGAACCTCCCTTAGTTATGACAGGGTCTGAAGAAAATGTCGCCCGCGACTCTGGCCAGGAAATAATATCAGATGTTGAGGGTAAGGTGAGCGCGGTTGACGGCAATCATATTATAATAAAATCAAAAATTAAAGATCAAAAATCAAAAGTCTACAATTTACAAACTTTTAGCAAGACCAATCAATACACCTGTTTCCATCAAAAGCCGGTAGTGAAAATCGGCGATAAGGTGAAAAAGGGAGATATTTTAGCCGAGGGAGGCGCCACTTCCCAAGGATTTTTGGCTTTAGGCAGGAATGTTTTGGTTGCTTTTGTGCCCTGGAGAGGAGGAAATTTTGAAGATGCTATTTTGATTTCCGATAAATTAGTCAAAGACGATATTTATACCTCAATTCATATAGAAAGTTTTAGCTGCGATATCAGGGAAACAAAATTAGGCCCGGAAATTACGACATCCGACATACCCAACGTTTCAGAAGAAAAATTAAAGGATTTGGACGAAGAGGGAATCATCCGGATCGGGGCTGAAGTGGGGCCTAACGATATCTTGGTTGGCAAGATTTCGCCAAAAGGCGAGCAGGATTTAACGGCGGAAGAAAGATTGCTGAGAGCGATTTTCGGCGAAAAAGCCAGAGACGTTAAAGATACTTCTTTATTGATGGAGCACGGGAAAAGAGGCAGAGTTATCGGGGTCAAGATATTTTCCCGCGATCAGGGCCATAGATTGGATCCGGGAGTAATTAAAAAAATTGAAGTGGAAGTGGCAGAGTTAAGAAAAATTGAAGCCGGAGACAAGTTGGTTGGCCGCCATGGGAATAAAGGGGTTATTTCTAAAGTTCTAGCCGAAGAAGAAATGCCGTTTTTAGAAGACGGCACTCCCGTGGATATTATTTTAAATCCCATGGGCGTTGCTTCCAGAATGAACTTGGGTCAGATTTTGGAAACTCATTTGGGCTTGGCCGCAAAAACTCTTGGGTATAATGCTGTTTCTCCTTCGCTGTCGGGAGCCACGGGAAAAGACATAAAAGAAGAATTTAAAGCGGCTGGACTGGCTCAAGATGGCAAGACAAAATTATTTGACGGTAGAACAGGGCTTGCCTTTCCCGAAAGAATTACCATAGGCGATATGTATATGATGAAGCTTATCCATATGGTGGAAGATAAAATCCATATGAGATCAATCGGGCCCTATTCTTTAATTACCCAGCAGCCTTTGGGAGGAAAGGCCCAATTTGGCGGCCAGAGATTCGGTGAAATGGAGGTTTGGGCTTTGGAGGGTTATGGCTCCGCCCATATTTTGCAAGAAATGCTGACCATTAAATCCGATGATGTCCAGGGGAGAGCCGCCACTTACGAATCAATCCTTAAGGGAGAAGAAATAAAGGAGCCAAATTTACCGGCATCTTTTAATCTTTTGGTAAATGAGTTAAAAGCCATGGGATTATCAGTTGAAGTTAAAGAGAAGAATAAAGAAAAAGAATAATTAGCGGACTTAATATGCGCGTAGAAGATTTAGAATCTATCAGAATAAAAATCGCCTCGCCCGAGGATATTTTGTCATGGTCGCATGGCGAAGTATTAAAGCCCGAAACCATCAATTATCGAACCCAGCGTTCGGAAAAAGATGGTCTTTTTTGCGAGAAAATTTTCGGGCCGGAAAAGGACTACGAATGTTATTGCGGAAAATATAAAAGAATCAGATATAAAGGCATTATTTGCGACCGTTGCGGAGTGGAGGTAACTAAGGCCAATGTCAGAAGGGAAAGAATGGGGCACATAAAGTTGGCCACGCCGGTTTCCCATATTTGGTTTTTACGGGGAGTTCCTTCCAGAATAGGCATGGTCTTGGATTTGCCGATGCAGCAGTTGGAAAAAGTGATTTATTTCGCTTCTTATGTTGTTACTAAAGTCAATGAAGACGCAAAAAAGAAATTGCTTGAGGAAATTGAAAAAGAGTATAAGACAAAAATTAGGGGGCTAAAAGCCAGGGAAAAAAATAAAAAGAATCTGAATAAATCTTTATTAGAGCTTGGCGAGGCCAAAAATAAAGCCAAAGAAGAGCTGATGTCTTTAAAGCCGTTAAAGGTTCTTTCGGAGGTCAGTTATCAAAATTTAGCCTTGAAATACGGCGAAGTTTTTGAGGCCGGAACCGGGTCGGAGGCCTTAAGAAAAATTTTTGAAAAAGTTGATTTGAAAAAAGAGATAGCTTTGGCGGAAAAGGCGTTAGAGGGAGCGGAAAACCCTTTGACCTTAAGAAAAATTTTATTGAGATTAAAAATGTTAAGGGCCATGCTTAAAAACAACATCAGGCCCGAATGGATGTTTTTTACCGTTTTGCCCGTCTTGCCTCCTGATTTGCGGCCTATCGTTCAGTTAGACGGCGGCAGGTACGCCTCTTCGGATTTAAACGATCTTTACCGGCGAGTCATCAACAGGAATAACCGATTGAAATATCTTTTGGAAATCGGAGCGCCTGACGTTATTGTCAGAAACGAAAAAAGAATGCTGCAAGAAGCCGTCGACGCCATGATTGACAACACGATGAGGAAGGGCACGACGACTCAAGCTACGACGGGCGGCAAGCGCTTGTTAAAATCTTTAGCCGATATTCTAAAAGGAAAACAGGGACGATTTCGCCAGAATCTTTTAGGAAAACGCGTGGACTATTCAGGAAGGTCGGTAATCGTGGTGGGGCCGGAATTGAAATTGAATCAGGTGGGCGTGCCAAAGCAAATGGCTCTGGAGATTTTCAAGCCGTTTGTCATTAAAAAAATTCTGGAAAGAGAATTGGCTTATAACGTTAGAAGCGCTTCGCATTTGATTGAAGACGAAACCGACGAAGTTTGGGCGATTTTAGAGGAAGTGGTCAAAGACAAATTAGTGATTATCAACCGGGCGCCCACCCTGCATCGTTTGGGCATTCAGGCGTTTGAGCCGATTTTAATTGAAGGAAAAACAATCAGAATCCATCCCATGGTTTGCAAGGCGTTTAATGCCGACTTCGACGGCGATCAGATGGCGGTTCACTTGCCATTATCCACCTTGGCCCAAAAAGAGGCCAAAGAAAAAATGCTGGCGTCTTTGAATTTATTGAAGCCCGCCGCCGGAACCCCCAGCGTTACTTTGTACCAGGATATCGGCCTTGGCTGTTATTGGCTGACAAAAATTAAAGAGATGGCCAGGGGCCAAGGGAAGGTTTTTAACAATATCAATGAAGCGATCATAGCTTATGAATTCGGAGATATTGATATCAAGGCGAGAATCAAGGTTAGATTGAAAAATGAATTAGTGGAAACATCTTTAGGAAGATTATTATTTAATGAAACATTGCCAGATGATTTTCCCTTCCAGAACCAATTAATCAAAGTTAAGGACTTAGAAAGAATCGTGGCCGAAGTTATCGGACGATACGATGCCCAAGAAATTGAGGACGTTTTGGACAAAATTAAAAATTTGGGGTTTGAATATTCTACTTTGTCTGGAATCAGCTGGGGAATCGATGATTTAATTGTTCCTCCCGAGAAAGAAATGATTTTGCAGGAAGCCCAGAAAAAAGTGGAGGCCATGGAATCGCATTTTCAAAAAGGGCTTTTATCTCCCGAAGAGAAACGGCAGAAAATAATTGAAATTTGGACAAAAGTGAAATCGGATATTGAAAAATTAGTGCCCAAGACCTTGAGCGAAGATTGCCCGGTTTTCCAAATTATTGATGCTGGGGCCAGGGGTTCCTGGTCGCAGGTGGTTCAGATGACCGGCATGAAAGGTTTGGTTATAAATCCCATGGGTCAGATTATCGAATTACCTGTAAAGAATTGCTACAAAGAAGGGTTTGCCGTTTTGGAGTATTTTATTTCTACCCACGGGGCCAGAAAGGGAACAGCCGATACGGCTTTAAGAACCTCCACGGCCGGATATTTGACCCGCAGGTTAGTTGATGTTGCTCATGAAGTGATCGTGCTTGAGCATGATTGCAAAGATAAAACAGGAACGGAAATTTTAAAAAGCGATGCTCAAGAACTTGGCCAGAATTTTCTTTTGAAAATTGTCAGCCGGACGGCGTCGGAGAATATCAAGGGAATAGTCAAACAGGGAGAAATTATTGATTGGGAAAAAGGGAAAAAGATTATGGATTCAGACGTTAAGACGGTCAGGGTGCGCTCGCCTTTGAGCTGCAAATCCATGCGGGGCGTTTGCCAAACATGCTACGGCTGGGATTTAGGAAATAATAAATTAATCAATATCGGCGAGGCCGTCGGGATTGTGGCCGCCCAAGCTATCGGAGAACCGGGCACCCAATTGACAATGAAAACTTTCCATACGGGCGGGGTAGCTGGCGGCGGGGACATCACTTTCGGTTTGCCCCGGGTCCAGGAAATTTTTGAAATGCGGAGTCCTGGTGGAAAAGTTGAAATTGCCAAGGAAGATGGCGAAGTTGTTGAAATTACGCCAGACAGGATTATTAAGATAAAATCGCCAAAGGAAATTAACGAATACAAGGCGCCTGGTAATGCGGGTATTTTAGTGAAAGAAAAAGATAAGGTTCAAAAGGGACAGCCCCTTTGGGAGGGAAATATTGATTTGAGGGAACTCTTCTCGCTTACTGGCAAAGAAGTCGTTCAGCGCCAAATAGTTAAAGAAATTCAAAAGATTTACGTTTCTCAAGGAGCGCCTATTCACGATAAGCATATTGAAGTTATTGTCCGCCAAATGTTTGCCAGAGTCAGGGTGAAAGACGCGGGCTCGAGTTCTTATACTCCAGGAGAAGTAGTTGAAAAGGGGGACTTTTTGGAAGAAAATATCAGATTAAAAAAAGAGGGGAAAACGCCAGCCAAAGCCATTCAGATTTTATTGGGTATTTCCAGGGTTTCTTTAACTACTAGTTCATTTTTGTCATCGGCTTCTTTCCAAGAGACATCCAGGATTTTGATTAAAGCCGCTTTGGAGGGCAAGGAGGATAAACTGCGGGGGTTAAAGGAAAATGTCATTATCGGAAAATTCATTCCCGCCGGCTCCGGTTTCAAAAAACCATAACTGGGCAGTTGCTTAACTAGGCTAAGCAACTCAATAGGCCAAGAATCGCTTAAAGGGCGATTTTTTGGTAGAATTAATATATGAAAACTAAAATTTTTGATGGAGAAAAAATAACAATAAGGGAATTTTCTAAGAAAGACATCGGGAATATTAGAAAATTCCAAACTTATATTAATTCTGTGATTAAAGAAGGGGCTTTAATTAACCTTAATAAAAAGCTTTCATTGACGCAGGAAAAGAAATTTTTGGAAGAACAATTGAAAGGAATGAAAAGCCACAGATCGATTTATTTAATAGCGGAAGCTAACGATATGGTAGTTGGTACTACTCAGATTTTCTTGAATGAAGGCAGGGGAGAGCATGTCGGTAATTTTGGGATCGTTATAAAAAAAGGTTATCGCGGAATTGGCCTGGGAACTTATTTGATGGGCGAAGTGATAGAATTAGCGAAGAAAAAATTGAAACCAAAACCGAAGATTTTGAAATTGGATGTTTTTCCCATCAATAAACCAGCTATTAATCTTTACAAAAAATATAACTTTAAAAAAGTGGCTTCCATCCCTAATCAAAGAGAATTCCAAGGTAAGTTATATGATGAAATAGTTATGCTTCGATATTTGTAAAATCAAAGGTTGCTCAACCAGGTTAAGCAACTCAGAAGCTGTTAAAAAAGGGAGAAAATAGTATAATAAAATTGATGTCAAGGAAAGCTAAAAACAAGAAAAAGAACGGCGGAGAAAAAAAGGAAAGCAATTTATTTGGCTTGGCGCAAAAAGTAAAACAGCAGATTTTCGGTATGATTGTTTTCCTTTTGGCAATAATCGTTATTTTCAGTTTTTTTAACCGGGCGGGATTAGCCGGAAGCATAATTTTTCAGGGCCTGAATATAGCGTTAGGCCGGACGATTTTTCTTCTGCCCCTGATATTGGCTTTAGGGGGATTAATTTTTATTCTTTCTCCGTATAATAAATTGTTAAGAGGGGCGTTCATCGGCGCTTTTCTTTTAATTTTGGGAATTTCCGCTCTCTTTGAAATTTTAAACCCCGATTTAAAATTCGGGGGATATTTAGGCCTGGCTTCTAAGCCATTTTTAAAATTTTTTGGTTTTTGGGTTTCCGAAATTATTTTTGCCGGGGTTATACTCGTCGGAACTTTGATTTTCTGGCATCTTTTGGGCCAGCCCTGGCCGAAAAAAAGCAAAGAGAAAGAAACTCAAAAAGCGGTTCAATTTTCAGAATCCGCCAAGACGTCATTCATCAAAAAATTATTTTTACCAAAATTTAAAATACACGAGATTGAGCCGGGGTCTGAACCCTCGGCAATAAAAGCCCCTTCTGAGACGGCTCCAGCTGTTTTGTCAAAAAAGGCGGCAGGAACGATTTTGCCAAAATATAAATATCAAATTCCGCCCCTTGACTTGTTAGAGGGAGACAGGGGTGTGCCTTCAGCCGGCGACATTAGAATGAATTCGGCCATAATTAAAAAGACCCTGGAAAATTTTAATATTCCCGTGGAAATGTCAGAAATAAACATCGGTCCGACCGTTACTCAATACACCTTAAAACCGGCTGACGGCATCAAACTTGCCAAGATTACCACTCTTTCCAATGATTTAGCTTTAGCTTTGGCTAATCACCCCATCAGAATCGAGGCCCCTATTCCCGGAAAAGCATTAGTTGGCGTTGAAGTTCCCAATAAAGTTCGAGTTCAGGTCAGGCTTAAAAATTTAATTTCTAATTCTCAATTCCAAAATTCGGCGGCAAACTTGGCTTTATGTTTGGGGAATGATGTGTCGGGCAATCCGACATATGCCGATTTGGCAAAAATGCCTCATTTATTGGTAGCCGGATCAACGGGCACCGGCAAAACCATATTTTTGAATTCTCTAATTATGTCTCTTCTTTATCGCAACTCGCCCGAAACGCTCCGGCTGATTATGGTTGACCCGAAAAGGGTGGAGTTCCCGGTTTACAACGATTTGCCCCATTTATTATGTCCGGTAATTTTAGACCCCCAAAAAACCATTAACGCCTTAAAATGGCTGATCGGAGAAATGGAAAGAAGATTTAATGCTTTATCAGCCGAAAGGACAAGGGATATTAAGGGTTACAATGAAGTTGCTTTTAAAAAAGAGATTCCGCCTCTGCCCTATATTGTTTTGGTTGTCGACGAGTTGGCCGATTTAATGGCTGCTAGGGGCAAAGAAATGGAAGCAGGAATAGTCAGGTTGGCCCAAATGGCCAGAGCCGTAGGCATTCATTTGGTCTTGGCTACCCAGCGGCCGTCGGTGGAAGTGATTACCGGTTTGATTAAGGCCAATATCACTTCCAGAATAACATTTCAGGTTGCTTCTCAAGTTGATTCAAGAACGGTTTTGGACGCTGCCGGCGCAGAAAAATTGTTGGGAGCAGGAGATCTTTTATTTTTGTCGGCTGAAGTTATAAAACCAAAAAGAATTCAGGGCGCTTATGTTTCGGAAAAAGAAGTGAAAAAAACGGTAGAATGGATTAATGAGGCGAACGCCAAATTGGCAGTGGAAAAAATAGAAGAAGGAGTTTTAGAAAATCAGATGTCCGAAGATTTAAGCCGAGCCTTGGAGACGCAAGAATCGGAGTTCGACGGATTTTACGGCCAAGACCCTCTTTATGAAGAAGCTAAAAGACAAGTTATGGAAGCCAGAAAGGCGTCAGCCTCTCTTTTGCAGAGGAGGTTGAGGATCGGTTATGCCAGAGCGGCCAGATTATTAGATATGCTGGAAGATAAGGGCATAGTGGGCCCTTCAGACGGGGCTAAGCCTCGGGAAGTCCGTTTTGCCAGCGAGCCGAGCGGCTTGCCGGTTTCGCCGATAAATAATAACGAATCTGACGAAGATAAAGAATGGCAAAAAATATGAAAAAAGAAGAAACTTCAATTAAAGAGGAACCAAAGGATTTAAAAGATGCGGTTGAAGAAATCAAACAGCGTTTTGGCGAGGGCGCGATCATGAAACTAAAAGATGTCAGGGCTGTTGATGTTGATGTGATTCCGACTGGCGCTATTTCAATAGACTTGGCTTTAGGAGTCGGGGGAGTGCCCAGGGGCAGGGTCGTGGAAATTTTTGGGAATGAATCTGCCGGCAAAACCACTTTGGCTCTTCATATTTTGGCCGAAGCCCAGAAAAAGGGAGGGGTCGGCGCTTTTGTCGATGCCGAGCATGCTTTGGATCCAGATTATGCGAGAAGAATCGGAGTCAATATTGACGATTTATTGATTTCCCAGCCGGATTCTGGCGAGCAGGCCCTGCAGATTGTAGAGACGCTGGTAAAATCGGGCGAAATTGATGTTATTGTGGTGGACTCTGTGGCGGCTTTGGTTCCCCAAGCTGAAATTTCCGGCGAAGTCGGGGAGTTCCAGATAGGGCTTCAAGCCCGCTTAATGTCGCAGGCCTTGAGAAAGCTTTCCGGCATTATTTCTAGAACTAAAACAGTCGTTATATTTTTAAATCAAATCAGGATGAAGGTGGGAATTATGTTCGGCAATCCGGAAACAACTCCCGGGGGCTTGGCTTTAAAATTTTATGCTTCCGTGAGAATTGAATTAAGGAGAACCGCCCAGATAAAGCATGGCGAGGAAATTATTGGAAATCGAGTGAAAGCCAAAATTGTCAAAAATAAAGTGGCCGCCCCTTTTAAAACCACGGAGTTTGATATTTATTACAATGAAGGAATTTCCAGAATAGCCGATATCGTCAATACCGGCTTAAGATTGGAGTTGATTAAAAAAGCAGGCAGCTGGCTTCAGTATGAAGATACGAAAATCGGCCAAGGCCTGGAGGGCGCTAAAGTATTTTTAAAAGAAAATCCGGCGATTTTGGAAAAAATAAAAAAAGCGATACTGGCTTACAAACTGAGTCCATAAAAAAAATACCCCGGCGGGGTATTTTTATTTTACGGTGTGGGGAAGTAGGCCCATATGCCTGGCTCTTTTTACTGCGTTGGCCAGCTTTCTCTGGTGGGTGGCGCAATTTCCCGTTTTTTTTCTTGAACGTATTTTAGCTAAACCCGAAAGAAACCTTCTTAATAGGTCGGTGTCCTTAAAATCAATTACGTTAATATTCCGTTGGCAAAAAAAACAAGGCATAGTTTTTAATTAATATAACGATTACCTTTTATTATATTTTTTATTTTCTCTAATGGTTGTAGATTTTTTAAATCCCAACATTGTTTGAATCCAAGATCATTCGGAGAAGAATAATTAAATAAACTCCGCGGTTTTATATGATCAACTGCCCAATAGCTTCCGTAATTACTCCAGTTCATTTTATTATTAAATTGTTTTTCTAAATGTTTTACTAAATTTTCTAATGTGTAATTAACAAAAATTTCCCAATTTTTTCCTGCTTTTTTATTTTTTAAGGAATTCCAGAGAGCTGTCCCCATATTTTGATCAAGACGATATTTAGGATCTGTCTTCGCCATATGTCTTTGCCACTCCCCCTTATACTTTAATATTTTTCTCTTATTTTTTTGATTATACAATCTATGGCGTTGTCGTATTTTTTCTGTATTTTTTTGATAATAGATCTCGCTATATTTTAACAGTTTTTCCTTATTATTTTTATACCATTTTTTATGGTATTGCGATACGCCCGCTTTATTTTTGTGATAGTATTCTTTATGAAGCAATCGCATCCTCTCCCTGTTTTTTAGATACCACTTCTTACCATACGACCGCATTCGCTCTCGCATTTTTTCCTTATTTCTTTGGTAGTATTCTTTTTTATTTTTTAGTATCTTTTCTATGTTATTTTGATAATACTCTTTTCTGTTTTACTTTTCTTTCTCTTTGTTTTTGTAAACCATGTCCTTCTAAATAAAAAATGCTAGCAATAAACCTTATTTGTCCTATTAAGTTTTTAAAACCAATTTTTATTTAAAGGGGTATCTGCGAAACATCTATTTCGCCGCTCTCTTCAATTATCGGTATTTCTTCTTGCGAAGGCATTTCCTTTTCCCTGTTTGGCTCTTCTTTTGGAGCCGGAGTCGATTTCCCAGCCGTTCTCGGGCCAAGCTGCATGCTTTGAGCAATAATTTCCGTTCGGGATCGTTTGTTTCCCGAAGTATCCTGCCAGCTGCGGGTCTGCAATCTTCCTTCTATCAAGACTAAAGACCCTTTATTCAAGTATTGGGAAGCTATCTCTGCTAAACGGCCGAAAAGAACGATATTATGAAATTCGGTTTGTTGCTGTTTTTGGCTGTCCTTATCAACAAAATAGCGATCGGTAGCCAAGCCAAAATTAGCTACTGATTTCCCGCTTGGCAAAGCCCGAGTTTCTGGATCGCGGGTCAATCTGCCCACTAAAAATACTTTATTTAAGTTCATCGCCTTTATTTACCTAAAATTTCTTCTAATTTTTTCTCAATATCCGCCATTTCCACCTTGGGTTGAGCTTTTCTTTCTGTTTCCCGGCTGACAGAGGGCATTATCCTCGGCCTTTCCCGTAACAATCTTTGTTGCTTCTTAATTGTCACAGTGTAGCGGAGAATCTGGTTTTCCAGCTGTAGTTTTTTTTCAAAGTCCGGCAATTGTTCAGGGTTCATTTCAAAATTTAAAGAAAATAAAAGCCCGGGCCTTTCTTTCCCTTTCAGATAAGCCGTTCTTTTTTTGCCAAAATTATTGTCTTCAATCAATAAGCCGTTCTGGCCCTGGATGGCAGATATTATCCTTTCTTTCAGAGTTTTAAGCTCTTCTTCTTGCAGAGTAGCGGGAATTAAATAGCTTAATTCGTAATACTTCATGTTTGTATGATATAATAATTATATATGAAAGTCAATCCATATATATTCCGCGGTTATGATATTCGCGGCTTAGTTGATAAGGACTTAAATCCGGAAATAGTTGAGCACTTGGGCCGGTCTTACGGTGCTTTTTTATTAAGAAGCGGTATAAAAAAAGCAGTCATCGGCCGCGATTGCCGTTTGACGAGCGAATCTTACAGCGAGGCGATAATAAAAGGCATTTTAAGCGCCGGGGTTAATGTTATTGATATTGGTTTAGCCCTGGCTGGAACAATATCCTGGGCTCAACATTATTTTGAGGCAGAAGGATATGTTTCCGTTTCTGCTTCGCATAATCCCGCCGAATACAATGGATTTAAGCTTGGCACGGGGCTTTCGAGCACCATGGTTAGTGAAGAAATCCAGGAATTGCGCCAAATAGCCGAAAGCGGAAAATTTTCCCAAGGCCAGGGAATTTTAGAAAGAAAAGACATAAAAGAAGCTTATTTTAATAATTTGTTTGAGAGATTCTCTCTTCCCTTCAATTTTAAAGTAGTTGTTGATCCTAGCAATTCCACTCCCGGAATTTTTGTTCCCGAGCTTTTGAAAAAAGCTGGCTGCGAAGTTATCTGTAAAAATTGCGAGATTGACGGCAGCTTTCCCATCGGCACCCCAGATCCCACCTCAAAAGAAGTGGCAGAAAGATTAAAAGAGGCGGTATCGTCGTCGGGAGCGAATTTGGGATTTTCTTATGATTCAGACGGCGATCGCATCGGCGTGGTTGATGATAAGGGAAATATTATCTGGAATGACGCTCTTTTACCTGTTTTTGTCAAAGATGTTTTAAATGACCATCCGGGCGCAACTATAATGTATAATGCTTTATGTTCAAAAGCGGTTGAAGAGACAATTGTTCAATACGGAGGCAAGCCGTTTATGTGGAGAACGGGGTATTCATTTTTAAAGAAAAAGAACGAAGAAATAAAAGCGGCCTTTATCGGAGAACTATCGGGACATTTCTTTTTTTCCGCAGATTTTTATAATCATGACGATGGCCTTTATTCGACATTAAGGCTATTAAGCCACTTGGCAAAATCAAAGCAGCCATTGTCTGCTGTTATTAAATCTTTTCCCGAGTATATCTCCAGCCCGGAAATCAAATTATTTTGCCCTGATGAGAAAAAAGTCGGATTAATGGCTGAAATCGGGAATGTTCTAAAAAATAGTTTCCCGGAGGCCCAAATAATTGACGACGAACGGGTGGGGGACGGCGTTCGCCTTAATTTATCAGATGGAATGTTTATCATCCGTTATTCCCAAAACGGCCCTTATTTAACAATCAAATTTGAAGCTAAAACCCAAGACCGTTATAATTTTTTGAAAGATTATATAAAAAAACTTCTTCATAATTATAAAGAAGTTGACTGGAATTCTAAAATAAACGTCAATGCCGATTCCTTAGATTAGGACCATTAAAAAAATGGCGTACTTGGCGCCATTTCCCTATATAATTTTATTTAAGAAATTTATTCTAAAGTTGAATTCTTCTGGATTATTATTCATTAAATGACCGCCCAGCAGATCAGCTCGGGTTAGCAAAACTACTTCATAAAAAATATCATAGTTCATTTTTTGGAATTCTGAGGTTTTTTGGCTTGGGTTGATATTTGTTCTTTTATCTAGAAGATTATGAAAAAAGCCATGATTTTTGATAATCTTAATGACCAGCTCCCTTTCTTTTTCCGATAAATCAAAATTAGGTAAGATTGTTTTGAGTTTTTCTGCCCCGGTTTTTTCGTGACCAGGGAAACTAACGGTATCCCCGTCTCTTTTTATTGTTTCTTTTTTACCGATGTCGTGAAGAAGGGCCGCTAGGAACAGAAGCTGTTTTCGGGAATAAGAATCTATTGTTTCCGCCAGGTAATTTTTATTTTTTTGGTTAAGCCCAGGCAGTAATTTCTCTAATGCGCTTACAACAGATATAATATGTTCAAAAACCGGTTGATTATTATGGGAACCATTATTTTCAATGCTTTTTTCTAATTCATAAAGTTCCGGTAAAATTTTTTCCATCCCTCGGTTTTTTATCTTATCAATAGTGATCTCTGATAGCCTTATCATTTACGAGATTAAACCAGTCCCATTTTTTGGCGGACCTTTATTATTGTGGATTGGGCTAAAATTTCGGCTTTTCTTTGGCCTTGGTCTAAAATCTCTTTAACGTAAACTTCTCTGGTCAGAAGTTCTTTTCTTTTCCGGCGGAAGGGTTCTAATTTCAAAACCAAAAGTTCGGCCAATTTTGTTTTAAAATCGGCGTAACCCTTGTTTTTGAATTGCTTTTCAATATCTTTGATTGATTTTCCGGAAAACAAAGAAAAGATGGTCAAAAGATTGGCAATGCCCGGCTTTTTATCGGGGTCATACTGAATTATTCTGCCGGTGTCAGTGACCGAGGACATTATTTTTTTGGTAATTGCCTCCGGTTCTTCAAAAAGGCCGAGATAACCCTTGGCATCGTCAGTTTTAGACATTTTTTTCTTGGGATTTTGCAAGGACATTATTTTCGCCCCGAATTTAGGAAGCAGAGCTCTCGGTTCTTCAAAAACATCGCCGAATTTTTGGTTGAATTTTCTGGCAATAGTTCTGGCTAATTCTACGTGCTGTTCTTGGTCTTTGCCGACAGGTACGGCTTCGGTTTGGTAGAGCAGAATATCTGAAGCCATTAAAACAGGATAGGTTAAAAGGCCGGCATTAACATATTCTTTATGTTTTTTGGCTTTTTCTTTGAACTGGGTCATCCTTTCCAATTCTCCCAAGGGCGTGATTGTTCCCAAGAGCCAGGCCAGTTCGGCATGCTCTTTGACTTGTGATTGGATGAAAAAAATGCATTTTTCCGGGTCCAATCCGGCGGCGAGGTAGGCAATGGCCACGTCCAAAATATTTTTCTGCATTTTTTTCGGGTCAAATGGAGTGGTAATAGCGTGCCAGTCGACAATGCAAAAAATCGCCTCATTTTTTTCCTGAAGTTCCAGCCATTGCTTAATGGCGCCCAGATAATTTCCGATATGCAATTCGCCCGTAGGACGGATGCCACTAAATATTCTCATATTGCTAAACTTCAATTACCACTGGTAGGACCATCGGCCTTCTTTGGGTTTTAGTGAATAGAAAGTCGCCGATTTTATTCCTTAATTCGTCTTTAATGTAGATCCAGTTGACGGCTTTCCCCGAGCCGATGGCTTTATTGATAATTTCAATCGCTTTTTTTCTTGTCTCAAAAAGCAGGTCTTTCGATTCTCTTAAATAGACGAATCCTCTTGATATTATATCAGGAGAACCCTTTACTTTGCCAGTAGTTCTGTCCACTATGGCCACAATCACGAACATGCCGTCTTCAGCCAGCATCTGGCGGTCTCTTAAGACAATCTCGCCGATATCTCCCACGCCCAATCCGTCAACCATAATATAGTTTGCCGGCACCTGAGTTCTTTCAATGGAAATTCCTCTCTTGCTCACGTCCACAATATTGCCGTTTTCCGCCACGACAATATTTTTTTCTGGCACCCCGACTTCCCTGGCCAAATCGGCGTTGGCAATCAGCATCGAATACTGGCCGTGAACCGGCAGGAAAAACTGAGGATGCATTATTCGTATCATTTCTCTTAATTCTTCTCTTTGGGCATGTCCGCCCGCATGTATATCCATCATTTTATAATGAAATACTTTGGTGCCTTGGCGCAGAATTCCGTCTTTTAAAAATTGGACCGTTCTTTCATTGCCCGGTATAACCGAAGAAGAAAGTATGACCGAGTCGCCTTTTTTTAATTTTAAAAATCTGTGGGCTCCCGTGGCAATTCTCATCAAAACCGCCTCCGCTTCACCTTGAGCGCCCGTGCATATGACCGTAACTTTTGAATCAGGTAATCCGATAATTTCTTTCGTGGAAACAAGCGTTCCCTTTTTGGCCTTAATATAGCCCAAAACTCGGCCGATTTCCGCATTACTCTTCATAGAATAGCCCTCCAGGGCCACTCTTCGGTCGTATTTTTCAGACAAAGAAATTAGCTGTTGGACCCGGTTAATAAGCGAAGAAAATGTGGCGGCAATAATTCTGCCCTGGGAGCGTTGGAAAATTTCTTCCAAGTTTTTTTCAATTGTTTTTTCGGAAAGAGAATGGCCTTCTTCTTCGGCTCCGGTTGAATCTTGCATCAAAAGCATGATTTTTCTTTCGCCTATATTTTTGAGTTTTTGAAAATCGGTGGGCGAATCATTGACCGGGGTGGGGTCGAATTTGAAGTCGGAAGTATAAATAATATTTCCTTCGGGAGTTGCGATAAAAAGGCCCAAGTCGTCGGGGATGTTGTGGTTTTGTTTAAAAAATTCCGCTTGGAAGGGGCCCAGTTGAACTTTGAATCCGTCTTTAGCTTCTTCAATGTTTAATTTTGGCAAGTTGGGAAATTCTTCCTGCCTTTTCAGAATAATGGCTCTGGCTAAAGGAGCGGCGAATATCCTTAAACGGGGCGACCAGATTTTATCAATCAGATAAGGGACGGCGCCGATGTGGTCATAATGGCCATGGGAAAAGATAATTCCGACAATTTTGTCTTTTTTATTTTTTAGATATTCGATATTGGGAATTAAAAAATCAACGCCGGGCATATTTTCTTCCGGCATCCTGAATCCCATATCAACAATCAAAATTTGCTCTTGCCATTCCAAGAGCATCATATTCCGGCCGACCTCTCCCAATCCCCCCAAGGGGATAATTCGCAAATGCGGCTGTCTTAGCTGCTGATGTTGTTGTTTTATCATAAATTTTTTAATTAGTGCCGTGTTAGACGTCCGACGTCTAACAACTTGGCAAATTGTTTAATCTTTTAGTATCTCTCGGATAGTAGCGTCAACGAAAATCTTCATTGTGTCATATATCCTAAGTTTTGGATGGTATGGTATCAAAAGCTGCAAATCTGTGCATGCTAAGATAACATCTTTTACGCCATTTTTGCTAAAACCGTCTATTATTTTGAGAAGTTCTTTTCTGTCTTTATTGCTTTGTCTGTTTAATACAATATTATTTACTATTTTGCCGATTTTAGCCTGGTCAAAATCAGTAGGCAAAACTTGCCCAATGCCCTCTTTTTTTAGGGCATTTCCATATAGTTTGTTTTTTATAGCACTTGGCATTGCCAATATGCCAACCCTCGATGAATTTTTATTTTTTAGAAATTTAATAGTTTCTTCTACTATACTCAAGACGGGTATTTTTACCGATTTCCTGATATCTTCAATAAAAATATGAAGCGTATTACACGGCATAACTAAAAAATCAGCGCCAGTTTTTTCCAGCATTTTTGCTGCTTTGGTAAGATATGGGATATATCTTTCTTCTCTTTTTGCTTCTACCTGTGCTTCTTGTTCAATTTTATAACTTTGTGGAACATTCCAAATCAAAATCCCCGGTCTCCTCTCTTTATTTTTTCGATAACAACCAAAGCTTAATTCCAAGTAAAATTCTGCTGTTGTTTCGGGCCCTAACCCACCGATTATCCCGACAGTTTTCATACACTAAAAATACAAAAATGATTAAAAATTTTCTCTTTTGATAAAAATAGAGATTTATTTAGGGTGTTTTATAATGGTAATGATATAGTAAATATCTTTACGAATTTGAAAGTAAAATCGCCAATCTTTAGCAAGGCGAGCTTGCCAAATATCCTTATTCTCATCGTATTTTTTAGCATGAAGCGAGGGGTATTTGAGATTTTTTAATAAAAAACTCAACTGCTTATCAACAGCTTGCTGTATTCTTGCTGGAGCACTTTGATAATCGCGCAGGGCTTTGCCGCTGAATAACAACCTCATTTTCTTAGCGTTTGCTTGAATTCGCGAACGCTCCGAAAGGGCCCGAATGTCCTTCCGGCCGCAATGTCGCTGAGTCCTTCCTTAATCGCTTTGTCAATGATTCTCTGGCCGTTTTGTTCAACAGCCCCGAGAGGGATTCTTAATACGAGATATTTTTTTGTTTTTTCAACTGTTATAAGTGGCATTGTTTTTATATATTAGCACTTATTAATTTAAAGAACAATACTGGTGCGGACGGTGGGACTCGAACCCACAAGTCTTGCGACATGGCGTTCTGAACGCCACGCGTATTCCAATTCCGCCACGCCCGCCTATTTTATTATTTTTCTAAGATGCGGCCCGAATTCAGGATGTTTTAAGCAAAGATACAAATTAGATTCTAAAAACGCCAATTTGTTGCCGCATTCCAGCCATTTTCCTTCAAATTCTAGGCCTAAAACCTTTTTGCCGTCTTTTATCATTTGCATCAAGGCGTTAGCTATAATTATCTCTTTTTTAGCATCACCATTTTGACTTTCCAGATAATCAAAAATATCAGGAGTTAAAATATATTTTCCAACAATGGTTAAATTGGACGGGGCTTGGGGAATCTTGGGCTTTTCCACTATTTTTTTAATTTCGTAAAGACGCGGCCCGATTTTTTTTACTCCAGCTATTCCGTAAAATGGCAGTTTTTCTTTAGGCAGGCGATAAAGGGCCAAAACCGGCCTTTGGTATTTTTTGAAAACTTCCAGTAATTGTTTTAAACAGGGCGTTTTCGATTCCACGACGTCGTCGCCGAATAATACAGCAAAGGGTTCGTTTTTAACAAAAGATTTCGCTTGTAAAACAGCATGGCCATCGCCCAAGGGCTGATTTTGAATAGTTTGGAAGAAAGAAATTTCTTTTGAGATTTTTTCCAGATTTTTTAGTTCAGCCAGAAGAGAATCTTTTTTTCTTGCTTTTAAAATATTTTCCAATGCCGGAGATTTTTGAAGGTATCTTTTAAAATATTCAATCACTATCTTTTTTTCCGGCCGGCTGACAAAAATAACATTTTTAATGCCGGAATTTTGAGCTTCTTCAATAATATATTCTAGCACGGGCTTATCTACCAAGGGAAAAAGTTCTTTAGGCAAAACCTTGCTTAAGGGCAAGAATCTCGTGCCCAGCCCTGCGATCGGAATAACGGCCTTTTTTACAGTTAGAATCATTTAATTTTTTTTAATTTTTTCTTAAATTCTTCGATCATTTTTGTCGAAAAAGGGTCGATTTTATATTTTTTAGCCAAATAGTAAGAAGTCCAGTCACTTAAGATAATATTAGAAAAAATTTTATCAAAGATATTTTTTCCCTTAATTGCCACAATATCCGTCTCCACCCCTTTTTGCTTTAATGAGGTGGCGGTTAATTTTATTCTTTTTGAATTTTCAGCCGATTCGTCGTTTTCCATGCTAATAATGCGAAATTTTCCCTGAAGATTTTGGAATCCAGACATCTCATTATGATTCAATTCTGGAAAATAATTGTAAAAAGCGGGTATTTTTGAGTTTTCGTTAAATTTTATTTTCCAAATATAGGCCAAGGTTTTATAGCTTTGGGTAGTATAAATCAGGGGAATTTTCCCAAATAATTTATCCGCTAAATCTCTGCCTTGTTTTTCAAAGTTTAGTGGCTTTAAATTTTTTTCTATGTCTAAAATTTCCTTTTCTATATTTTTAATGATTTTGGCGTTTTCAAGAATTTTTATTAAGGCTGCAAGC
The DNA here is from genome assembly GCA_964635155.1 of uncultured Candidatus Saccharibacteria bacterium. Taxonomy (GTDB): domain Bacteria; phylum Patescibacteriota; class Minisyncoccia; order Minisyncoccales; family CAZWNE01; genus JBBTTI01. Next base: position 18,558 of record CAZWNE010000003.1, on the reverse strand, counting down.
TGATATCCCGTAGCCATTCTTGGCGGAATGTTTGCGGGCACGATAGCCAAAGGGATTCTTTTTTTCTTGCAAATTTTTAAAAGTTCTCCGCCGGAAGTAATAACCGCTATGGGTAATTTTTTTCTTAGGGCGCTTTTAAAAGAAGATAATGTTTCTTCTGTGTTGCCGGAATAAGAAATAAAAACTATTAAATTATTATTTGAAACAAAGTGGGGCAGATTGTAGTTTCTATTGATGCTTATTTTTATTTTTTGGTGCAGATAATTATCATTTATTAATTTTAACAGCTCGCCGGGTAGAGCGCTTCCGCCTACGCCGCAGATAACGATTTCATATTTAATAAAATTACCCCGTATTTTGATATTTTTTGCTATTTCCAAACCAACGCTAAATTGTTTCGGGAAATCTAATATTATTTGTCGGAAATTTTTAGGCTTTACTTCCATGCTCTTTTAGTTTTTATATACCAATTAGTAATTTCGGAAAATCTTTTTGACGGGTCAGCAATAATGCCGGCATTTACGCCCTTTATTTTTTTTGAAGCAAGATAAAGATAGTCGGGGTTGTATAGAAGAACAACGGGAATTTTTGTTAAGAATAATTCCTGAAAACTTTCCAATTTTCCCCCCCTGGTTTTTTTATCGCTGATTTGCCTGGCTTCCTCTAAAAGTTTATCCGCCTTGTCGTCTTCGTACATGGCCAGGTTTAATCCGGGGTCTTTCTTTTGAGATGAATGCCAGAAAGGAAAGGGGTCGGGAGTCGCCCCTAGAATTTCTCCGAATAAAAGGGCTTCGTAACTCCGGCTTTTAATAATTTCTCTTTCCAGCGCGCCGATATCAATCGTTTTGATTTCAATTTTCGCTCCGATGGCTTTCCATTGATTTTTTAACAATTCTGCCGCTTTAATCAGCTGTCCTTGGTTGGCGGGCAATATTAAAGTGAAAGAAAGTTGGATTTTTTGTTCGGTAGCCGGAAAACAAATTTCATTCAGTTTTTTTCTGGTTAAGCTAAGCACTTCGCCGCTGCTTTCTTCTAAATATTTCTCCTGGAATTTTGTAACCGCTTCTTTGGTTTTCTGGCCGAAATATCCCGAAATCTCTCCGTTGGGGTAAATTGTCTCGTCTCTGGCTAAGCATTTTTGCATCTCCTGAACTTCCGCTCCCTGGGAACCTTGCTTCAAATTACCTTTGAACTGAAAGGGAATTTCTTTTTTAACAATTTTTTCTCGAATCCCTTCCGCTCCTTCTTCAAATCCTGCCTTTTCCAAAAGATCTTTGGCAGCATTAATATCAAATTGGTAGATTTTCTGGGGAAGATTAAATCCGTAAATATCCGGCAAGACGGGGGAGTCAACGATTTTTCCCTTGCCATCCAAAATCTGCTCTATAATTTCTTTCTTATTGGTAGCGTAATTTAAGGCCTGAATTATTTTTTGGTCTTCAAATATTTTTTGGTTTTTAGGATTAAAAAAGACGGCAAAGTATCTGGGCAAAGAAAAAGAATAGAAATTGGCATCGGAAACTTTGGCAGAATCAGCCAGAGAAAACCCTTCAATTTTTTTGTTCCGAGCGGCTTTCAGCAAATCTTCCTCCGAATCAAAAAATTTAAAAGTAATTTTATTAAGATTCGATTCTCGCAGAGAATAGGGATTGCGGATTAAGGTCAAAGAAATAATTTTTCCCCCTTTGGCTTGGTCTATTTTTTTTATTTTATAAGGGCCCGATCCCACGGGTTTTAAATTAAAGACTGACAGAGGAAAATTATTCGGGTCGATATCCTGCCAGATATGCTTGGGCAAAATTTTTAAAGTGGTATTTTCTAAAAAAATCGCCGAAGAATTTTTAAGAGTGAAACGGACTTTAATATCGGAAATTTTCTCTACTTCTACCCCCAGCCAGCTCGGCCTCAAGGGAGATTTATAATCCGGATTTTGGATTGTTTTAATTGTAAAAACTACATCATCGGCCGTTAAGGGTTTCCCGTCCTGCCAAAACGAATTTTCTCTAAGATTAAACTCAAAAACTTTTCCCTCTTCTGAAACTTGGTAATCTTTCGCTAAATCCGGGACTAATTTCCCTTGGTAATCATATTTTAAAAGTCCGGAAAAAATAAGCTCAGACAAATCGCGATCAGTATCGTTGGCCGGAGCAAAAATTGGATTGATTAATCTTGGTTGGCCGATTACCCCTTCGGTATAGTTGCCGCCTTGCTTGGGAACTATTTTAGTATTTTCAAAATAGAAATTAACCAGTAAAAATATAGCAGACAAGGAAAATAAAATAATGGCGGAAAAAAGGAAGTATTTTTCCTTCTTATTTAAGACCCTAAAAAACTGCTTCCATTGGCCATGTTTTGGCCATTTTTGGAGTATCATATTAGAGAGCGATGTTTAAAAGGGCAAAAATAATAAACAAAAATCCGCAGACAATTGTCGCCCAAAAAATCTTTTTTTGGATTCCTCGGCGGGTGGCGTAGAATCCGCCTTCGCCTCCGCCAAAAGCCGAGCCCAAAGCCTGGCCTCTTTGCTGCAAGAGAATTAAAATAATCAATAAAACCGAGATGGCAATTTGAGCTAGCGGTAAGTAGGCCTGCATAATATTTTTTATTATAACATAAACCTATTCTGGAAGCAATGCTTTAGCTCTTAGTTTTTTGTGGTAAGAGATGGCAAATCTGTGCGCTTCGTCTCTTAAATTTAAAATTAAATTAAACATTTCCCTCGGCATGGTTTTTAATAAAATCGGCGATTTTTTCCCCTCAATAAACAATTCGTTTTTCTTTTTCGCCAAAGCCATTATTTTAGTTTTTAGTTGATAGTTTTTAGCTATCAGCAGGGCGGCGTTGAGTTGCGCTTTTCCGCCATCAATTAAGATAGCATCGGGCAAAGGCCATTCTAAATGTTTTAATCTGCGAGAGAGGATTTCTTTAAGCATAGCTGTGTCATTCGGCTTATCGGCCATTTTAATTCTGAATTTGCGGTAGAAATTTTTCTCCGGCCGGCCGTTAATAAAAGTTACCATGGAACCGGTGGCATATTTTCCCTGGATATTAGAAACGTCATAAGCTTCCATTATCGAGTCCCGTAAAGCGGGACGAAGATGAAGATGAAGCAACGCTTCATCGCCCTGCGGAAAGATTTTGGCGTTGGAAATTATTTTTTCCAAATTTATGACCTGGTCCCTTAATTTAGCCGCTTTTTCAAAATCTTCTTCTCTTGAGGCCTTTTTCATCTCTTGTTTCAAATTATTCAGGACGGACTTCTTTTTACTCTCCAGGACCGAAATTAGATTTTTAATGCTTTTTTGATATTCTTTTTTATCCGGATTTGGTCCGGGGCAAAGATTTAAGCGGCACCAAGGGCAAGGGCCCTTGGGGTGCTTGCCTTGCGTATAGTAGGGGAATATTTTCCTAAGTATTTTTAACGTTTGCTTTAGAGCGCTTCCTTCCACAAACGGCCCTATGTATTCAGCCCCTTCTTTTTTTTGGTGAACTATTAAAACTTTGGGGTAATCTTCCTTAGTTATCGCCACATAAAAGTAGTTTTTATCGTCTTTCCATATAGTATTATATTTGGGCTGGTATTTTTTAATTAGCTGGGACTCCAGAATCAGGGCTTCAATCTCGGAATCAGTTCGGATATATCCTAGTTGCTTAACCTGGTTAAGCAACCCACGATGTTGTTTGGTCCGATCGCGGAGATTAACCGCCTTGCCAATGTAAAGAAACCCTTCGGCGCGGCTCAGGGCAGGGAAAACATAAACCCCGGGAGTTTCGGGGAGTTTGTTAATTTGTTCTATTCCAAGATATTTGAATTTCTCCATGACTGCGTGGTTTCAAGAAATTTCAGCGGGTCGACGTTGGCATTGTTGATTTTGATTGAAAAATGCAAATGAGGGGCAATGGAGTACCCGCTGTTGCCCGAAAGCCCGATAACTTGGCCCTGTTTGACCAGTTTTCCTTCAAAAGTTTTGAATTCTTCCAAGTGCAGATAAAGAGAATAAATCCCCAAGCCGTGGTCTATAATCAGGGTTCTGCCGTAATCCGGCAGTTCCCGGGAAAAACTTACTTTGCCGTCGTTGCTGGCCAAAACCTCGGTCCCGATTTCGGCGTCCAAATCAACTCCTAGGTGCTGAATGGTCGAACTGCCGGTTTTTTTGATAATGCCGAAAGCCCCGACGATTTTAATTTCTTTTAGGGGGTTGATAAAGGCCTTGTCAAAATAAATTTTTGGAGTATAAGTGCTAATAATTTTTTTTAAAGTTAAACCTTCTTCCCCTTGAATATTGCCGACGATTTTTTGGGGAGTGTAACCCTTTTTCCGGAGTTCCTTGGTGACCAAAAGTTCGGTTGTTGGGAAATCCGTTTTGCTGATATTGATTATTTTTTCTATTTTTTTGCCGCTTGGCAAATTTATAATTAAAATATGCTCGCCTGGCCTCTCATTGACATCAATGCCTAAAATAGCTGTCTGTTGGAAAAAATCTATTTTTCGGGAACCGAATTCTCCGGTGATTTTCTCCTCGGATGCCGAGCCATTCATTTTAATTAAAAGAGTGTCGCCTTGCGCCAGCTCGCTTGCCGAAAGAGAAATGGGGTCTTGTTTTTTTTGCTGATACAGATAAAAACCGGCGGCCGTCAATAACAAGATGATGACAAGGGTTTTAATTTTGCGCATTGGCTACTTCCGGTTGAAGATACTGGTTGATTTTAATGTTTATGGGAATTACTTCTTTTATCTTTTTATTTTCTATGGCAACTTTAATAATTTGGCCCTCCATTGTTTCTGGAGAAAAATTCTGGTCAAAAACAAAATTTCCCAAACTGTAAAATATATATTTATTTTTAAAAATTTCATTTTTTTGAACAATGTGCGGGTGATGCCCCACGATAATATCAGCGCCTTCGTCAATGGCGGCTTTGGCAAAATTAATTTGCTGCGGCCCTGGTTCTTTGATATATTCTTCGCCCGAGTGCAGAGAAACAATTAAAATATCAACCTGCGATTTTGCCTTTCTGATATCTTGCTTAATGTTCTCAAAATACTCTAAGCTGATTAAAGCTAATCCTGACGAATTTTCCGTAGCCGTCCAATAAACAGAACCTAAATCGCTGTAAGCCAAAAAGCCGATTTTTGTTCCGTCAACTTCTTTGATAATCGGAGAGAAGGCCTCTTTTCCGTTGAAACCGGCGCCAACATAATTAATGCCGGCCGCTTTTAATCGTGAAAAGGTATCTTCTAGGGCGATTTTTCCGTAATCAAAAGAGTGATTATTAGCCAGAGATAAAACGTCAAAACCGGCAAAAATCAAACCTTCTACGGATTTGGGATCGGCGCGGAAAGAATAAATGCTGCCCGTTTTTTTGCCCTTGTCAGAAATTGGATTTTCCAGGTTGCCAAAAACAATATCCGCCTCATTTAATTTTTCAGCAATTTTTTGAAAAGGAAAAGTGTAGTCGTTTTTAGCTTTCATCATCAAATCGACCCGTCGATTAAGCATGATATCGCCAGTTAGAATCAGGGAAATTTCTTTTGGTTGGCTTTCGGGCAGATTTTCGGCAAGGTTTTTTGAAACCTGGGCGGGCAAAGGAGCAATATCGATGACCGTCGGTTTTATCAAAAAACTGAAAGCGGAATTTCCTAAAAATAAGAAAGTTCCCAAAATAAAACCAAAGACAGTAAAAGATATTTTTTTCCAAGGCAGATTTGGCATTGGTATATCGTATCTTATTCTTGAAATTTTTCAAAATTTGAAGTATAATACGACACTGCTATGCCGGAAAATTTTATTAAAATTCGGGGGGCCAGGGTCCATAACCTGAAAAACGTAGACGTTGATATCCCTAAAAATAAACTGGTGGTCATCACCGGACTTTCGGGTTCGGGCAAGTCCTCTTTGGCTTTCGATACCTTATATGCCGAAGGCCAGAGAAGATACGTGGAATCGCTTTCGCCTTATGCCAGGCAGTTTCTGGGAATAATGGACAAGCCCGATGCCGATTCTATCGAAGGGATTTCCCCGGCAATTTCCATTGACCAAAGAAAAGCCAGCCATAATCCGCGCTCCACCGTGGGCACAATGACGGAGATTTATGATTATCTTCGTCTTTTATTTGCCAGAATCGGCAAGCCTCATTGCCCGAAATGCGGCAAACCGATTTCCCGGCAAACGATTGACCAGATTGTGGAGCAGATTTTAAATCCATCCTCGGGCGGAGCTAAAAATAAAGAAATTACCATTTTGGGGCCCGTTATCCGTCAGAAAAAAGGGGAGCATCAAGGAATTCTGGAAGAAATAAAAAGGGCCGGTTTTGTCAGAGCCAGGATAGACGGCATAATTTATCTTTTAGAAGAGGCCCTAACAAAAGAACTGGATAAAAATAAAAAACACAATATTGAAGTGGTGGTTGACAGATTAATTCTGGATAGGGATTTGGATAAATCTAGGATGGTTGATTCTTTGGAAACAGCTTTAAAGCTAGGCAAGGGGATAGTCATGGTAAATGATTCAATTTTCAGCGAGAATTTTGCCTGCGAGGCCTGCGGTATTTCTATGCAAGAATTGGAACCTCGCCTTTTTTCTTTCAATTCCCCTTTTGGAGCGTGTCCCGGATGCCAGGGCCTGGGCGAAAAATTGGAAGTTGACCCGAAATTGGTTTTAGCCAATCCCAATTTAATATATAAGTATGGTCAGGCAGATATTGAAGGCGTTATTCCTTGGCTTGAAAGAATATATCACGAAACCGATTCTGATTTTGTCAGGCAGGAAATTTAGCAATACATGCTCGTGAAAAAATGCGAAATTTGCCATGGAAAAAGATTAAAGCCGGAAGTATTAGCCGTGACAATAGCTGGAAAATCAATCGATAAAATCGTAGAAATGCCGATTGATAAATTGAAGGAGTTTTTTGCCGGCTTAAAACTGAAAGCCGATGAAATAAAAATTGCCAACCCGATTATTAAAGAAATTATCAATCGTTTACAGTTTTTAATTGATGTTGGCCTGGATTATTTAACCTTAGACAGACGCGCCGATACTCTATCCGGCGGGGAAGAGCAAAGAATAAGATTAGCCACTCAAATCGGCTCCAAATTAACCGGAGTTTTATATATTTTAGATGAACCATCGGTCGGGCTTCATCCCCGAGATCAGGGCCGGCTTATTGAAACCTTAAAAAAATTAAGAAATTTGGGAAATAGCGTTATTGTAGTTGAACACGATCCTCAGACAATCAGGAGTTCTGATTGGATAATAGATGTGGGGCCCGGGGCCGGGAAGCACGGCGGAAAAATTATTTTTGAAGGAACGCCAAGTCAGCTATTAAAAAGCCATACTTTGACGGGAGACTATTTATCGGGGAGAAAAACCGTTTTAATAGAAACTCGGTTTCAACAAAAAGAAACCAAGTTTCTAACGATCAAAGGCGCTAAAGAGCATAATCTGAAAAATATAGACGTTAAAATTCCGCTTGGGAAATTTGTTTGCATCACCGGGGTGTCGGGGTCGGGCAAATCATCTTTAATGAACGATATTTTGGCCCGGGCTTTGCTGAAAAGGTTTTATCGGGCCAAAGAAGAGCCGGGTCTTCACAAAGCGATTTTGGGGATTGAAAATTTGAACAAGGCGGTCTTAGTTGACCAATCGCCCATAGGTAGGACTCCAAGGTCAAATCCCGCAACCTACACAAGCTGTTTTACATATATAAGAGACCTTTTCACCAAAACTAAAGAAGCGAGAGTCAGGGGTTATCGGCCGGGCAGATTTTCTTTTAATGTTAAGGGAGGCAGATGCGAGGCCTGCGAAGGACAGGGCGTGAAAAAAATCGAAATGTATTTTTTACCCGATGTTTATGTTGAGTGCGAAGAATGCCAGGGGAAAAGATTTAATAAAGAGACCTTATCCATTGAATATAAAGGGAAAAATATCGCCGATGTTCTGGAAATGACGGTTGAAGACGCTTTGAAATTTTTCCAGCCGATTCCGGCAATTTTCCAGAAATTGAAAACCTTGAACGAAGTAGGCTTGGGTTATATCCAATTGGGCCAATCGGCTCCTTCTTTGTCCGGGGGCGAGGCCCAAAGGGTAAAATTAGCCGACGAGCTTTCTAAAAAAGCCACGGGCAAGACATTGTATATTTTAGACGAGCCGACCACCGGCTTGCATCCCGACGATATTAAAAAATTAGTTTTTGTTTTGCGGGGATTAGTAGACAAAGGGAATACGGTTATCACAATTGAACACAACCTTGATTTAATTAAAAATTCCGACTGGATTTTGGATTTGGGTCCGGAAGGCGGAGAAAAAGGCGGTTATATCGTCGCCCAGGGCAATCCCAAGGAAATCACTAAAATTAAAAAAAGCTACACTGGACAATATTTAAAAAATCTTAAATAAAAAGAGCCCCGGATATTTTACCCGGGGCCGTTTGCCTGAGCTATTTGCTCATTTTTCGTCAAGAAGTCGTTGTACGTAATCAATGGGCGTAGCAAAGCCGAAACTAAAATTGTCTAGCGCTCTATTGACCAGCCCAATGACTTTACCGTCATTATCAATGATCGGTCCGCCGGAGTTTCCAAAAGATATTGCTGCGTCAAATTGAAGCATTCTAACTGAGGGGAGTTCGTGGAGTTCTCGGTTAACCCCGCTTATAACTCCGGTGCTGACGGAGTTATTCAAACCATTGGTATTGCCGATGACTAGCACTCTTTCGCCAACAGCAGAAATACTTGCTGGTGCTAATGGATCAGCATTCAGGGGAACAACTAGCTCAATGATGGCCAAGTCCCACTCCGGCCTTACTTTCTTTATCTCACCCATAACAAAAAGATGAGTTCCATCATTAGGCACTACCATGACCATAGTACCCGGGTCTGAATTAAGCGCGTGGTATACCGTCACGATCTGGGTTTTGTTTCTGAAGAGAAAACCAGTGCTTCCGTTAATGCTTACCACTGACTTTCGAGCTCCAGCATAAATTGCCGCCGGCTCAAAAATCTTATTTTCCAGATTGGCCACATCTTGCCTGGTCTCCGCCGCATCTTTTTCAAATCTGGAAAAATACGTTTGTGTTTCTTCCAGCTCTTTTTTCTCCGCCTTGTTGCTGATGTCGCTATCCATAGCGGCAATGGTTCTTTGGGCTTTGCCGAGATCGTCTCCGAGATTTTTAATGGTTTTTTCGGCATCGGTCTTTACGGCCGTCAGCTCTCGTTTTAAGAGTACATTCTCTTTGTCGAGGCTGTTTAAGGCCAGGCTGCTGAAGGTTGATAAGACCGACAACACGATGATCAGCATGAGTGTTATTGCCAGATATTTTTTCAAAGTTCTACTCCTCCCTTTTTCTATTTATCGCAAATTATAGCATATATCTTATTTTTTGTAAAGTATGGCCCGGCTGGACAATATTTGAAAAGCATATTAAGATAACGGCAGATTATTACAATTTTAAAGGGGGTGAATTGAATGGGCGTTAGAACAAAAATTAGAAAAGCTCGCGATGCGATAGAAAGGCGCGTTAAGGGTCTCGAAAGAGTAGCAAGGATTACCGCCGGCTTAACGGGTATTCCTTCTGACAATAAAGACCAAAGAGGATTTGACGCTGAAGAAAAAGCTTTGAAGGCGGCAAAATTCTGGGCCGGGAAAGGCTTAATCCGTAGGGTTGTCCAGATTAAAAGATTAAGCCCGGCGGATATGACAGGAATAGACCTGGTTTTGACTTTGCTGGACAGGAGCGAAATAAACGTCCAGGTCAAAAACTATTACAGATTCTCAATAATCAAAAGATGCCAGGAAGCCGGAATTGTTCCTTTCATCATTTTTCATGATGAAGGCGAAGACATCGCCAAAAAGAAGATGTTAGACTTAATTATGTCGGCTTATACTGCCAAACTTTCTCCCTTTCAGGTGAGCCAAGCCGTTAAGTATATCTTAAGGCTAAAACAGCCCCAAAGGTCAAATTTAATCGGGAGAATCTTCTCCCGATTCCGGAAGGCGCATTAATTTGCGCCTTTTTCTTACCGAGCTTTTTTGGAGAAAAAGCGAAGGTGAAAGCAGATGAAGCAGTAACTTCATCGCCTGCCTAGTTGACATTATATTTTAAGTTTTCTAATATAAAATGGCAATGGATATTAAACCGTTATCAGACCATATTTTAATAGAGCCAATGAAGGGCGAGGAAAAAACCAAATCGGGCATACTATTGCCAGATACCGCCGAGAAAGAGAAGCCCGAACAGGGCCGAGTTGTTTCAGTTGGTCCCGGTAGAAAAACCGAAGACGGAAAAATTATTCCCATGGATGTTAAAGCGGGCCAGGTTGTTTTGTTTAAAAAATACGGGCCGGACGAAATTAAAGTTGGCGGAAAAGAATATTTAATTGCTAAAGAGGAAGACATTTTAGCGATAATTGAATAACCATGTCAAAGCAAATTTTATTCGGCGAAACCGCCAGAAAAAAATTATTGGCTGGCGTCGACAAATTAATTGATGCGGTCAAAGTTACCTTGGGGCCAAAAGCCAGATTGGTTGTTTTAGACAAGGGCTTTGGAGCTCCGGAAATTTCCGACGACGGAGTAAGCATTGCCAAGGAAATTGAATTAGAAGATAAAGTTGAGCAGCTGGGAGTGGAAATGGTGAAAGAAGTGGCGGAAAAAACAAGCGATATTGCCGGAGACGGCACCACTACTTCTATGATTTTAACCCGAGCGATGATTTCTGAGGGAATTAAGAACGTTGCCGCCGGCGCCGACCCCTTGGCCCTAAGAAGGGGAATGCAAAAAGGAGTTAAGGCGGTAATTGAAGCTTTAAAACAAAAATCAAAATCAATTTCTAAAAAAGAAGAAATATCCCAGGTGGCGACTATCGCTTCTTTGGATTCGGAAGTAGGCAATTTGATCGGCGAAGTTTTTTCCGAAGTCGGCAAAGACGGCGTTATTACGGTTGAAGAATCAAAAAAATTCGGCTTGGAAAAAGAAATAGTCAAAGGCCTTCAGTTTGACCGGGGATATGTTTCCCCCTATATGGTTACTGATACGGAAAGAATGGAGGCGGTTTATGAAAATCCCCGTATTTTGATTACCGATAAAAAAATTTCATCTATACAGGAAATACTGCCGGTATTGGAAAAATTAGCTCAAAAGGGCACAAAAGATTTGGTGATTATTGCAGATGAAATTGAAGGAGAGGCATTAGCAACTTTAGTAATTAATAAACTTCGCGGAGTATTTAATACCTTAGCCATAAAAGCCCCCGGTTTTGGCGACAGGAGAAAGGAGACGATAGAAGACATTGCAATAATTACAGGGACAAATGTAATTTCTGAAGAAATCGGCAAGAAAGTGGAAAATATAGAAGTCCGCGACTTAAAAGATACAGATTGGGGGGACCTAGGTGAAGCTAAAAAAGTAATTTCAACTAAAGATAAAACTATTATTATCGGGGGATGGGGGCAAGAAAATAAACCAGAGAATGTCAAAAATAGAATTAATCAAATTCAGGCAGAATTAAAAAGATCTGAATCTGATTTTGATAAAGAAAAATTGCAAGAAAGATTGGCCAAGCTTTCAGGCGGCGTTGCCGTGATTAAAGTGGGTGCGGCTACGGAGCTTGAACAAAAAGCAAAGCAGAAGAAAACGGAAAATGCCCTGAATGCGACGAGAGCCGCAATTGAGGAAGGCATTTTGCCCGGCGGCGGAACGGCTCTTTTGAGGGCTATTCCGGTTTTAGACAAAATGAATTTGGAAGGCGACGAGAAAACGGGATTGAACATATTGAGAAAAGCTCTTGAGGGTCCAATCAGGCAAATTACCGCCAACGCCGGTTTGGACGGAGCCGTGGTTGTGGCAAAAGTATTGGAAATGGGAGACGCCTTCGGTTTTGATGCTCAAAAAATGGAGTACCAGGACTTGATTCAATCGGGCGTCATTGATCCGACAAAAGTTATCAGGGCTGCTTTAGAAAACGCAACTTCCGCCGCTTCTATGTTTTTAACTACCGAGTGCGTTGTGGCTGAAAAACCCGAAGAGAAAAAAGACAGAGGCGCTATGTCCCCGATGCCCGAGTATTAATTTCTAAAACATTCAAGAACTCCTTACGGATTGAAACCGGAGGAGTTTTTGGTTATACTGATTATGGGTCGAATTATTATTAATCTATCGTTAAATTTTATGACTATAACAAAAATTATTTTAATAATCGTCGGTATTATAGTTCTTTGGCTGATTTTAACCTATAACCGCTTCATTACTCTTCGCAACCGGGTCAAAGAGGCCTGGTCGGATATAGACGTCCAGTTAAAGAGAAGATACGACTTAATTCCCAATTTAGTAGAGACAGTCAAAGGATACGCGGCTTATGAGAGCGGAGTGTTTGAAAAAGTGACCGAGGCCAGAACTCGGGCCATGGGAGCTCAAACACTAAAAGAAAAAGGGGAGGCGGAAAATATGCTGTCTGCTACCTTAAAATCCCTTTTTGCCGTAGCGGAAAATTATCCTGACCTTAAAGCGTCAACCAATTTTTTGGAACTGCAAAGAGAGCTGACCGACACGGAAGATAAAATCCAGGCCGCGAGAAGATTTTACAACGGCAATGTCATAGAGTTAAACAATAAAGTTGAAAGCTTTCCGGCAAACATTATTGCTAATGCCTTTAAATTCAAACTGGAGGAATTCTTCCAGTTAGAAGAAGCTGCGGCGAAAAATCCGGTTAGCGTAAAATTCTGATGACCATTTATTCTAATGCCGAATCCAATATCAGGAAGACTTGGATATTAATTTCAGTTTTTCTGATAATTATTATCGGTTTTGGCTGGATTTTCAGCAACGTCTTCCAGAATCCGGCAATTTTAATTTACGCCGTTATTTTCAGCTTGGTAATGAATATTGCCAGTTTTTGGTATTCGGATAAAGTGGTGCTGGCTTTGACCCGCGCCAAACCCATTAAAAAACAAGATAATCCAGAACTTTACCGGCTGGTTGAGAACCTTTGCATTACCGCGGGATTGCCATCGCCCCCGATTTATATTTTAGAAGAAGCCCAGCCCAATGCTTTTGCTACGGGCCGCGACAAAAATCACGCCGTTATCGCCGTGACCAGGGGATTATTGGAAAAACTGGATAAAACCGAACTTGAAGGGGTGATATCTCACGAGTTGTCGCACATCGGAAATAAGGATATGCTGTTAATGACTATGGTTGTGGTTTTAGTCGGATTCATCAGCATTATTTCAAATATTTTCACCAGGTCTTTATTTTTCGGCGGTTTCAGAAGAAATAACAACCGCGAAGGCGGGCAGGCAGGTTCCATATTGGCTTTAGCCGGATTGGTTTTAGCGATTTTATCTCCCATAGTGGCAATGCTGATTCAGATGGCGATTTCCAGGAAGCGGGAATTTTTAGCCGATGCTTCAGGCGCCTTGCTGACCCGCTACCCCGAAGGATTAGCCAGCGCTTTGGAAAAAATCGGGGCTGACAAAAATCCGATGAAGATGGCTTCAGCTTCCACCAGCCATTTATTTATTTCCAATCCTTTAAGGGGCCAAAGCTTTATGACATTATTTTCAACCCACCCGCCCCTCGAAGAGAGAATAAAGGCATTAAGAGGGATGGAGATTTAATTTTTTGGAAGGGTCGCATAGTGGCCTAGTGCGCCTGCTTGGAGAGCAGGTATACCGCAAGGTATCGCGAGTTCAAATCTCGCCCCTTCCGCCGATCTACTTTAAATATGTCATGGTGTTTCGCAATTGTTAATAAAAGATTGGCGGAAATCTATTTTGATAAAACGAAGAATGGAATTAAAATCTCCGGCCATTGTTACGTTGATAAGGATGAATATAAAACAAAGAAAGAGCAAGGGTGGATTGCAAAAGATACGGCAAAATCTAATTTCAGTTATAGAAATGGTAAATATAGAGATATTAAGAAATGTAGTGTATAATAAAATTATGGAGGAAGAAAGATTTTTCAAGGTATATGCGAATCTCCCGCTTAATCTGAGAGGCGAGATTATTTTAGTTTTGCCAGATAGGGGTCCAATTACTTGGCAGGTTGCATATTTAGAGATTAACGGCCGCACAAAGCTTGGCGAAGAAATATTCAAAAAATTAATTGAACTGAAAATTATTTAAATCGTTGTATTTTATGGAAAACGAGCAGGAGATTAAGAATTTAGTTATCGCCCGTTTAAAAACTTTACCAGAGGACAAAAGCATTTCAGTTGGTTCAGATGGCGATTTTACGAAAGATCAGTTGATACAGCACGTGGAAGATAATGACGAGATCGGGAAAAAAGTTATAGAAGTCGAAATGAATTTTTTGCGTGCCGTCAAAGAGGGCTCGTTCTATGAGTAAAAATGTTTTAGTTACTCGGCCGGAATATGATTATACGACGCGGTATATTTCTGCTTGGTCAAAAAAAGTGATTGTTTTCGCAAGATCTAAGGGCGATTTAGTTATAGATCTTTTTCAAAAGCGCGCAACGAAGAAAGAATTTGAAAGTATAATTCATAAGAAAAATCCTTCACTTGTTATAATTAATGGACACGGAAACGATAGGTTAATCTGTGGACAAGATGGAAGGGTTTTAATTGAAGCAGGGGTAAACGATGATATTCTGAAGTCTCGGATAGTTTATGCTTTGTCCTGCCGTTCCGCAAAAATACTGGGCTCTAAAAGTATAGGGAGCGGCGTTTTGGCATACATAGGATATGTAGAGGATTTCATTTTTATGTATAGCAATGAAAAACGAGGTCGGCCCATTGAGGATAAGACGGCTGAGCTGTTTCTAAAACCTTCAAATCAAGTTGCTATTTCTTTATTGAAGGGGCATACGGCGGGAGAAGCTCATCAAAGCTCTAAGGAATTTTTTCTTAGGAATATGCGAAAATTACTTACAAGCGAATCTTCTTCAATTGATAGTTCTGCTCTTCGGTATTTATTTTGGAATATGCAGCACCAAGTTTGCTTAGGGGATCAATTTGCAATACTATAATTCAGTAGCTAAGTAGTTTAAGTTATGGCAAAAAAATTGTCAAAGCATTGGGCGTTTCAATTGAAGATTTAATAAAATAATATCAATAATATTATGAAAAAACTGATTTCTACAAATCCGGCAAAAAATTACGAAGTTATTGGAGAAGTAAATGTTTCTACGGATGAGGAGATAAGAGAAAAAGTAGAATTAGCCAATAAGGCCAAGATTTCGTGGAAGGAGCTCGGTCTCAAAAAAAGAATTGAATTTTTGAAACAGATTTTAGAAGAATTTAAAAAAAGAAAGGGTGAATTATCGTTTTTGGAGATGAGAGAAATGGGAAAACCGATAAGCGAAGCCAAGCTCGATGGATTTCTCGAAGAATTTGAGTGGTTTCTGAATAATGGCGAAAAAGCCTTTGCGGATGAAATCACACATGAAGATGAAAAATCAATACACAAGATTACTTATGAGCCGTATGGAGTAGCGGCGGTAATAACCCCCTGGAACTTTCCAGTAGGTATGTTTATATGGGGTACGATTCCCAATCTAGTTGCTGGGAATACGGTTGTGTTTAAGATTTCAGAGGAATGTCCCCTTGTGGGAAAACTAATTGAAGAAATCATGGACTCAAAAAATCTTCCCAAAGGCGTTTTTTCTGAAGTATACGGAGACGGAAGCGTAGGACAAAAGCTTGCCGAAAGCGATATAAATTTAATTTGGTTTACAGGAAGCACAAAAGTTGGAAAACTACTCTATAAAATTGCTGCGGAAAAATTTATAAAGGTAATTCTTGAGATGGGAGGTTCTAGCCCCGCAGTTTTATTTGAAGATATTGATGTCCTTGATGTAATTCCAGAAATTTATACAGAAAGATTTCGTAACTGCGGGCAAGTGTGTGATTCAGTGAAAAGGCTCATTGTTCACGAATCAATCTTTGAGAAAGTTGTGCAAGGATTAAAACAAGAAATCGAGAAAAAGATTATTGGAGATCCATCTAGTGAAAAAACACAAATAGGAAGTTTGGTTGCTAAAAGACAAGTAGATTTGTTAGAGGGACAAGTTAAGGATGCGGTGGAAAAAGGTGCTAAAGTAATTATTGGAGGAAATAGACCAAAAAATTTGAGTGGAGCATTCTATGAACCAACAATTCTGACTAACATCACAAAAGATATGCGTGTATGGAATGAAGAAGTTTTTGGACCTGTTCTCCCGGTAGTATCTTTTAAAACAGAAGAAGAAGCAATTAAACTTGCAAACGATACTCCCTACGGACTTGGCAGTAGAGTTTACTCAAAAGACATTGAGCGTGCGAAAAGAGTTGCATCAAAAATTGAAGCTGGAACCGTTGAAATTAATCATGGAAGCCGTTGGTTGCCATGTAATCCTTTCGGAGGTTTTAAAAATTCGGGAATGGGAAGAGAACATGGAATTGCTGGACTGCGTGAATTGTGTCAAATAAAAGTAATTTCAATGGGAAAATGACAAAATTTGTCGCCAAAGAACAAAATCTGTGATTTTGTTAGCGGGCTACTGCCCGCGAAAAACTTGAAATTGTCCTTTTCGCTTCCGCTTCAAGGCGAGGCGGGCGGAAAGGGGGTTTGGTCTTTGCCCTTCCGCCCGCCGAGCCAATCGGTCGCAAAATCAGTTCGGATTTTTTCAAATACACACCGCCAGTAAAAATATGGATCACGTAGCTATAATGAAAAAGTCGTGGGGGATGATGGGGAAGATTCTTTCCCGAGAAAAGAAAATAGAATCAAGATGGTATAAATCCAAACGCTGTCCGTGGGGGAAAATAAAAAAAGGGGATACAATTTATTTCAAAAATTCAGGGGAGCCGGTTTCAGTAAAAGCCAAAGTAAAAAAAGTTATTTATTTACCGAGTCCGCCCAGAGCGGACGAAGGTGTCGATAAAGTATTACTTCATCGACCTCCCGATCTGACTCCTCAAAAAGTTAAGCAAATTTTAAATAAATACGGCAAAGACGACGGGATCGGGAAAAATGAAATCCCCGAATTTTATAAGTTGTTTAAAAATAAAAAATACTGTTTGTTGATATTTTTAGAAAAGCCCCAGAAAATAAAGCCGTTTAATATAAATAAAGCCGGATTCGGGAACATGTCGGCGTGGCTAACCTTGGGAAATATTGCTAAAATAAAAAGGCGATGAAGTGTCGACTTCATCTTTAACTTCATTTTTTAGAATAAAAAATTCGTTTTATGGAGAACAATACAAAACTCGCGCTATCTATTTTGCCGGATAAAATAGGCATCTGCCATTTAGACAAGAACAGCCCGATTCCCGATTGGGCTCAGGGAGACAGCAATTTTACTTCCGTCACGAGGACGATGAACGAGCTTTCAATAATCCTGCCTCAGGAAAAAATTCCGGCCGGAATTTTGGCGGAAACTGATTGGAGGGTTTTCAAGGTACAAGGCCCTCTGGGTTTTTCCTTGACGGGAATTGTCGCTTCTTTAGCTAAACCTCTGGCTGATGCGGATATCAGCATATTTTATATAGATACCTACGAGACCAGCTATCTTCTAGTTGAAGACAGAAATCTGCAAAAAACCAAAGAAATTCTGGGTAAATTCTGCGAAATTAAAGAGTAAAAATAGACATAAATGGATATAGTTGAGGAAATAAAAATTTTCGTGGAGGATGAATGTAAAAAACCGAGCAGCCAGTACGGCTACGAGCCATTTCCTTATCATTTTATGTCCGTTGCGAAATACGCAGGAGAGTTAGCTGATGAACTGGGCGGGGACAAAGAAGTCATTTTAATTGCCGCTTGGCTGCACGATATTGGTTCAATAATAGCTGGCAGGGAAGATCATCAGATCACCGGCGCGAAAATCGCCGAGAAAAAGTTGGAAGAATTAAATTATCCGGCTGGAAAGATAGAATTGGTTAAAAAATGCGTATTGAACCACAGGGGCTCTCAGAATAATATCCGAGAAAGCTTAGAGGAACAAATAGTGGCAGAAGCTGATGCTATGAGCAATTTTGATAATATCGCTGGAATATTCAAAGCAGCCTTCGTTTATGAGAATAAAAATCAATGCGAAGCAAAGGAATCCGTAAGAAAAAAACTGGAAAATAAATACAATCAATTACATTTCGAAAAATCAAAGAATATCATTAAGCCGAAATTCGAGGCAGCAATGCTGCTTTTAAAATAAATGGATACTCAAAAACTAAAACCGGGCGTCGGAGTGGGGGTGATGATTTTGAAAGATAATAAAGTTTTGCTCGGTCAGAGGCATATTGATACTAAAAAAGCAGACAGCGAGCTGCACGGAGAAGGAACTTGGACAATGCCCGGCGGCAAGCTTGAATTCCAGGAAGGATTGAAAGAAGCGGCAGTCCGAGAAGTGTTAGAAGAAACAAGCATTAAAATAGGCGGCCCGGAAATAGTAAGCGTTTCCAATGATAGAATCCCTGATAAGCACTTTGTCACAATAGGTTTTTTATGCGCTGATTTTGAAGGCGAGGCAAAAGTTATGGAGCCAGATGAGATTACAAAGTGGGAATGGTTTGATTTGAGCAATCTGCCAAAGCCGTTATTTCCTCCGAGAGAGAAAATAATTAACAAT
>CAZWNE010000002.1:0-44678 GCA_964635155.1 uncultured Candidatus Saccharibacteria bacterium | reverse complement strand
GAGATCTTGCTAGGTGACTGGAGTTCAGACGTGTGCTCTTCCGATCTTCGCCGCGGCCAACGCTTGGCAAATTATTCGCCATTTTTTCCAAAATACAATAAGCAATAAAATCACTAAAACATATCCCAGCTTATCGCTAAAAAATCTCGCCAGATTGTCTAAACCTTGCCACTTCCCGGCAAACTGATTAATTAAATTAAAAATATATAAATCCATTAATTTAGTTTAACTAAGTTTTCCAGCAGGCAAGCAACGGTCATGGGGCCGACGCCGCCGGGAACCGGAGTAATATAACTTGCTTTTTTGGAAACGGATTTAAAATCAACATCGCCAACTATTTTCCCGTCTTTCATCGCAGACCCTATATCAATTACCACAACCCCCTCTTTAACCATATCGCCCCTGATTAAGTTCGGCTGGCCGGACCCAGAAATTAAAATATCAGCTTTTCTGGCGTAAGCAGAAATATTTTTTGTGCTTTTATCCGCGATGGAAAATTTGGCTTTCTGCAATTTCAACCAAGTAGCCAGGGGCTTGCCGACCAGCCGGCCCCGGCCGACAATCAGGATATTTTTACTCTTAATTTTTATTCCATAACGCTTCAATAGGGCCGAGGTAGCCCCGACAGTCGGCGGCAAAATTGGCAATCTTCCGTTGGCGAATTTTTTAAAGCTCCCCCCCGACAAAATATCAACGTCCTTTTTTGGGGGAATCAAATTTAAAAATTCTTCCGGTTCGAATTTTCGCGATAAAGGCAGTTGGATAACCACTCCGGAATTCGACGGATCCTTAATAATCCCTGAAATTTCTTTTTTAAGAAGACTCCGGCTGATTTCTTGGCCGAATCGGAAAAGTTTAAATGCGACTCCGATTTTCTTGCAGGCCTTTTTCTTCTTTTCAATAAAAATCCTGGAAACAGGATCCTCGCCAACTAAAATCACTGCCAGCCGCAATTTGAGGCGGCGATTTTTAATTTCTTTCTTGAGGCTGTCCAAAATTTTCTCGGCTAATTTCTGGCCGTTTAAGATTATCATTTCAATTTAATCAATCGCCGGAATGGGGAATTTTTTACTGAAGTCAAAAACTTGCTGCTTAATCTTTCTTATGGCTTCGTTTTCAATCGTTTCCTTTTGAAATTTTTTTAAATACGCTTGCCTTTCCTCTTTGCCTTCGGGCAATTGATAAGGCTTGATAATGTTTATAACCTCGGTTAGCCAACCGGCAATCATTTTCATTTCTTTTTCTTCCATGCCTCTTGTCGTAATTGCCGGAGTTCCAAGACGAACACCGCTCGGATAAAAAGGAGAAGACGGCTCTCCGGGAATGGTGTTTTTATTTAAAGTAATGCCCGATTCGTCCAAAGCTCTTTCAAGAAAAATTCCCTTGCCCGAGCCCTGCGGCGTCAAATCAATTAAAAGCAGGTGGTTTTCTGTGCCATTCGACACTAATTTTGCCCCTTGAGCCATTAGTTCTTTTGCCAGCGCTTTGGCGTTTTTGATAATTTGGCTAGCATATTTCTTAAATTCGGGCTGCATCGCCTCTTTTAAGGCAACGGCAATTGCCGCAATCTGGTGCTCGTGGGGGCCGCCCTGCAAACCCGGAAAAACGGCTTTGTCTATTTTTAAAGCAAGATCCGCGTCTTTTTTCAACCCCTTTTCCGTCACCATAATTATCCCTCCTCTGGGGCCGCGTAAAGTTTTATGAGTGGTGGTCGTGACAATGTGGACAAAAGGAACCGGGCTTTCATGAGCCCCTCCAACAACCAGACCGGCAACATGAGCAATGTCAGCCGCCAAGTACGCGCCGACTTCATCGGCGATTTCCGCTATTTCTTTGAAAGGAAGCGGCCTCGGATAAGCCGTCGCTCCCACCCACATTAGTTTCGGCTTTTTTTCTCTGGCCAATCTTCTGACTTCCTCCAAATCAATTCTCCCCTCTGGAGTCACGTGGTAGGGCACGCTGTTGAAAAAACGGGAAGTCGCGCTTGCTTTGGCTCCGTGAGTAAGATGGCCGCCATGGGATAAATCCTGCCCCATAACCGTGTCGCCATTCTCGCAGACAGCTACATAGACGGCGAAGTTTGCCGGACTGCCAGAATAAGGTTGGACGTTGGCATAAGGCACGAGGAAAGCCTGTTTCGCTCTCGCAATAGCTAAATTTTCAACACGGTCAATAACTTGGTTGCCGCCGTAATATCTTTTGCCCGGATACCCTTCGGCGTATTTATCGGTCAAAATCGAACCCAAGGCCTCTAAGACTGCCGGTGAAGTATGATTCTCTGACGGAATCATTTCCAAACCCTCTCGCCGCCTCTGTTTTTCAGCTCCAATGAGTTCGTAAATTTCATAGTCGCTTTGTTTTAGCATATCTTCAGATTACCATCTGCTTTGATTTTTTGAAAGTTTTTTACTGCCTTTTTTCGGTGGAAATAAGCTGTAACGGCAATCATCCCCGCGTTATCGGTGCAGTACTTTGTATCCGGTATTATGCATTTTGTATCTGGTGTCTCTTTCCGAATTTTTTCTTTAAACTGCAAACGCAGTTCATTGTTCGCCGCGACTCCGCCGCCAATTATAATTGATTTTGCCTTGAAATCCTTTGCCGCTTTTAAAGTTTTACGGATTAGCACATCGATAATCGCCTGCTGAATTTCCGCGCACATTGCATTAATAAATTCTTTATTTTTTGCTTTTCGTTTTTCGCTTTGCACCTTATAGAGCACCGCTGTTTTTAATCCCGAAAAACTAAAATCGTAGTCCCTTGTATTTATCATTGGTCTAGGCAGTTTAACGGACGACTGTCCTCCGATATTTTTGGCGGCTTCAGTCGCGATAACAGGACCACCGGGATAACCTAATCCTAATATTCTGGCGGTTTTATCAAAACATTCGCCCGCCGCATCGTCTCTCGTTTCTCCGATTAATCGATATTTCCCGATTCCTTTCATTAAAATCAACTGCGTATGCCCGCCCGACACCACTAAACAAATAGCGGGAAATGTATTTTGTATTTTGCATTTTGTATTTAACCAATTGGCTAAAATGTGGGCTTCAATATGATTAACGGGAATTAAGGGTTTTTTTAATTTTTCGGCCAGTTCTTTGGCAAAATTTATTCCCTGCCACAAACAAGGCTCAAGCCCCGGCCCAACCGTCACGGCAATTTCGTCAATTTTTAAAATATCTATATTTTTTGTCGCCCGGCGCAAAACTACGGGCAAGTTTCTCTGGTGTTCCCGTTTAGCTAACATGGGGTAAACGCCCCCGTATTTTGCGTGCAGTTTTACCTGCGAAGAAACAATATTGCTCTCAATTTTCAATTTGCCATTTTTAATTTCCAATACGGCAACGCAAGTGTCGTCGCACGAAGTGTCGATACCGAGTATTATCATTGTCGTAAAATTTTTAGGGAAGAAAACCTTAAATCTATAACAGTTGACGGTTTAGCCGGCGGCAAGTCGCCTCCGTCAATCACCAAATCCGGCTGTTCTTCCTGGCCTTCAAATTGCGCCAGCACTTCATTTATTTTTGTAGATGCCGGATTGCCCGATATATTGGCGGATGTTTCGGCTAAAGGCCCGCCCAGTTGCTTAACCAGGTTAAGCAACGAATTATTTTTAGGAATTCTGATGCCAATGGTGCCGCCGCCTCCCTTGACCGTCAAAACACAGGTTGTGGCTCCCGGCCAAACCGTTTTTAAAAATTTTTCCTGCTTGGCGTCAATCTCGGCAATTTTTTTGGCCATTTCAATATCACTAACAAAAACTGGCACCGGCTTATTTTTAGGCCTTTTTTTAATTTTAAAAATTTTTTCCACCGCTTTTTTGTTGGTGGCGTCGCAAATCAAGCCGTAAACCGTGTCGGTCGGCGCTAAAACCACTTTGCCGCCCTTGATCGCTTTAACAACTAAATCAATTTCCATTGTCTCTATTTTAACACGAAGGCTCCATAGTAAAAAAAAGAAAAACTCCATTGGAGCTTCTAGAAGAAAGGCCGAGGGCGACGACACAAAGGTCGTCGCACCTACGGCACAAATGGGCGTTATCGCCCAGGGTTGCTGATAAGCAATCCCTTTTCAAAAAATCGGAAAGAGCTTATTCAAATCAAATAACATCACCTCCTTTCAACGATATTTAGATAGATTACCAAAACCAGTTGTTATGTCAATAGGAAAGTTTCTTTTTGGTAGTTTTGCATTCAGTCACATTAGAAAATAAATGGCCTTAAAAATGACGAGACTCCATATAAGAATGGAGTCTTGAAGAACTATTTGGTGAGGGCGGCACCAAGAGAAGTGCCAGCCAAGACATCTCTTAGCGCCACCCCACACCACTGCGAAAAAGGAGAACCCTCTAGCTGTCTATTTCTATATTAGCAAAAGAAAAAAAGATGTCAAATCAGTTATCCACTTTCTTTACCCCCTTTAATTCCGTGTAAAAAGTGCTGTCATCTTCGATATTTTCTCTGACGAAAGAATGCGGCCAAATCAGGCAGTTAGACCCAATCAAAACTCCGGGCATCAGAGAGCAATTAATCCCTATTTTCGTATTTTCTCCGCAAATCACTCCCAGGGAATCAAGGCCAGTTCCAATTTTTTCTCCTTTGACTAGGGATTTGATTTCTCCCCTGTCTATCCTGACATTGGCCGTCACAGTTCCAGCTCCCACGCGGCACCCCTTCCCGAAAATTGAATCGCCAAAATAACCGGAATGGATATGAACATCATCCTGAAAAATACATCTTGTGATTTCAGCATTGGCTCCGATAACGCAGTTATTTTCCAAATTTGAATATTCGCGAATCAACGCATTATTGCCAATGACGCAATTGTCGCCAATATAACAAGGTCCTTTAATAACCGCATTTTCAAAAATTTTGACGTTTTCACCGCTCTGCGTCTTATTTCCGATATATTTATCCATTAAAAATTTATTTATTAAAAACAGATCCCAGGGATATTTCAGCGAAGGCGTTTCTTTTTCCGTTATAATCACCCTGACTTCCATTTCTCTCATACAGTAAGAAAGGGCATTTTCAAAAGCATACATATGCTCGGGAACTTTTTCATAATAATCGAGAAAACTTTTCGGCAATAAATAGATTCCGACAACTCTTATGTTTGACGGCTCTTTGCCTTTTTCGGGCTTTTCAACTAAATTATTGGCTTTATCTTCGTTCAAATCCAATATTCCATAACGTTGGGGATGATCCGTAACGGTTCCGAGTAAAACTATATTTGCTTTGGATGTTTTATGTTTTTCCAGCATTATTTTTATAAAATCGCCTCCGTCAAATCTAGCCGCATCTAGAACAAAGAATTGATCAGTTAGATAATTTTTAGCGACAAAAACCGCATGTCCCATACCCTTGGCCTCGGCCTGGACATATTTAATTTTTATCCCTAAATCGTAATTTTTGAGCTCTTCTTCAATGTCTTTTTTAAATCCCTGGACAATAATAAAATCATCTATGCCAACTTTTCGCAAGCTTTCAATCGTATACCAAATTAAAGGCTTGCCCATTATTTTGACAAGGGATTTATTCTTTTGATTCAACGGCCAAAAACGGGATGATTCTCCGGCGGCTAAAATTACAGCTTGCATAAATTTAAAATTATTTTGGCTAATTTATCGGCATCGTGAAAAAGCATGGTCCTTTTATTGGCTCCTTTAACGAGAATGTCGGCCGGATTTTGTTTTTTTATTTGTCTGTCTAAAAGATCAGTCCCGATAAATTTTTTATCTTTTAACAGCTCTGGGCCGTATTGGACAATTTCCGCTCCGGGGAAAACTTTTTGCACTTCCCTTATTAAATCCTTCGCCAATCCTCCGGTATTAAAAATAACGTAATCAATTATATTTTTACCGAGACATTCTTCCAGCTTTAAAGTAAAATCCTCCACCTTAAAACCATCCGTATTTCCCGATTGAGTAGTTAAATTGCAAATAAAAATCTTTTTTGCCGAAGACCTTAAAATAGCCCCTTTAATTCCCTTGGCCAAAAGAATAGGGATAATGCTTGTATAAAATTTGCCCGGGCCGATAACAAGCAAATCCGCCTCTTTTATCGCCAAAATCGCCTTGGGATTGGCTTTAGCCGCTGGTTTCAAATAAATCTTTTTTACTCCAAAAGAGCTTATCGGATAATTGATAATTTCTTCTTCGCCGATTATTTCCTTGCCGTTATTTAAAATTATCCTTATTTCCGCCTTATCCAGGGTAGCAGGAATTATTTTTTCTTTCACTTTTAGCAAAATCGCGATTTTCCCCAAAGCTTCTTCTATATTCCCTGTCGCCTGCTCGGCGGCAGCAATCAAGAGATTGCCAAGACTGTGGCCTTTCAACGTCCCATTTTTAAAACGATAATTAAAAAAAGACGCTAAATCTTTCTCGGGAGAAAGAGAAGTCAAACACTGCCGAAGGTCTCCGGGCGGCAAAACCCCCAATTCTTTTCTTAACTTGCCGCTGGACCCCCCGTTATCGAACATCGTCACAACCGCTGCCAAATCGAACGGGTGCTTTTTAAGGCCACTTAAAACAACCGAAAGGCCGGTTCCGCCACCCAAACAAACAATTTTTTTAGACTTTATCGACATATGTAATAGGCGATGAGATAAATCTCATCTTTATCTGCGCCTTTGTTTCGCAAAAGCTTGATTTTTGACATAGTCTATTTTTTAGAATAAACTAAAATTGACTTAAAAACAAGGAGATGACAGACAAATTTATAATTCAAGGCGGCGTTCCGCTTTCAGGAGAAGTGGAGATTTCCGGATATAAAAATTCAGCCGGAGCCTGTTTGGCTGCGGTTTTGCTTTCGGAAGAACCTTCTATTATTGATAATCTTCCACAAGTCTCCGATGTCTTAGACCAGATTGAAATTTTAAAGCAAATGGGAGCGGAAATCGAATGGTTGAACGAGAGACGGGTTAAAATTGACCCCAAAAACATCAACCCGGAAAAAATCCCAACCGACCTCTTTGAAAAAATGAGGGTTTCGGTTTTACTGATAGGGCCACTCTTGGCAAAATTCAAAAAATTCAAAGTGCCCCATCCGGGCGGCGACAAAATTGGCTTAAGGCCGATTAACACTCATTTAAATGCCTTGAAAAATTTCGGGATAAAGGTCTTGGAAGAAAACGGGTTTTATTGCTTTGAAACGCCGGAAATCTTGGAAGGGAAAAATATCGTTTTAAAAGAGTTTTCCGTTACCGCCACGGAAATATCAATGATGGTGGCGAGTTTAGCTAAAGGAAAAACCAGAATTGAAATTGCAGCCGAAGAACCCCAAGTCCAGGATTTAGGCAGAATGCTGGAAAAAATGGGGGTTAATATCCAAGGCATCGGCACCCATACCATTGAAATTGAGGGCAAAGAAAAATTATCGGGAACGGAATTTAAGATTTCGCCAGACCCCCTGGAAATAGGTACTTTTTTTATCGCTTTTGCCCTGACGGGCGGAAAAGGGAAAATTAAAAACGTCGTCCCTGAACATCTGACGATGTTTTTTGAAGATATGAAAGAAATGGGAGTAAATTTTGAATTAAAAGAAAATGAGATTTTAATAAATCCGTCAAAAGATTTTCGCGCAACAAAAATCCAGGTCCTGCCTTACCCGGGCTTCCCGACCGATTTGCAGCCGGCTGTCTCGGTTTTGTTGACCCAAGCTCAAGGCAAAAGCTTGGTTCACGACCCTCTTTATGAAAACCGGTTTCAACATTTGCATGAATTAAGAAAAATGGGGGCTGATATTGAAATTACCGATCCCCACCGGGCTTTGATTTTCGGGAAAACCGAGTTAACGGGAAATAAAATAAACTCCAACGACATTCGGTCTGGCGCGGCTCTTATTTTAGCCGGCCTTATCGCCAAAGGACAAACTCAAATTGAAAACATTTCCCAGATTGACCGGGGCTATGAAAAGCTTGATGAAAAATTGCGCTCTTTGGGAGCAAAAATAGAAAGAGTTTAGCGGAAGTCGCCTGTTATTTTCGGCCAGGCAACTTTTCTTTTAATAGTATACCAAGGTTTATCTTGGGAAGATTGCCCTTTGAACAAGGGCCTTTCTTTTTTATAAAAAATGCCTATGGGAATTTTTTGGTCTTTGTCAAAACAATAATCCCACTCCTGGGCTTTTGCCAAAGCCACATTAAAATCAGCAGTATCGTGGGTCTCATCTAATTTATAAACGTTCTTTTTAAAATAAGGAATGGTGTCGTGAAAAATAATGCAGGGCTGCAGAATATCCACGAAGGCAAATCCTTTGTGTAGAATCGCTTCTTTCATGATATTTTTCAGATGTTCCATATCTAAGGCATACGCCCGGGCCACGAAACTGGCTTCTGATATTAAAGCCAGGGCAATAGGATTTAAGGGTTTTAGAAAACCTTCTTGCGTTGTCGGAGTGGGCTGGCCTACGGTCAAAGCAAAAACCTGATTATTGTGGACAAACATTTTAATGTCCACATTGTACCGGCAGTTATGGATAAAATGGTCGAGGCCTTCGGCATAGGTATCGCCGTCTCCGCCAAAACCCAAAACTGTTAAATTAGGATTGCCCAGTTTAATTCCCAAAGCCGTGGGCAAAACCCGGCCGTGAATGCCGTAAAAGCTGCTTATATCAAGATAATCAAATGTCTTAGCATGGCATCCTATGCCCGTGACAACAGCAGTATTTTGAATGCTAATCTTTCCCTCGTTCGCCAACTCGGCCAGGGCTTTTTTTGTAGTTTCTAAAATGACAAAATTAGGGCAGCCCGGGCACCAAGTATTTTCTTCTTTTGTGTTTAAATCCTGCGGTTCCATAGAATTAATTAAATAACGAATTTTTTAGAATAAAAAATGAAGTTGAAGATGAAGCTACTGCTTCATCGCCCTTATTATGTATTCCGCGGTAAAAGGTCGGGCATCGTATTTCAATATTTTATTTTTTATAATAAAACCCGTCTGTTCGGCAATAATATCGCCAAGCAATCCGGTGGAATTGTTTTCCGCTAAAATGACTTTGGGGGATTTTTTAATTTCTTTTAAAACCTCTTCTTTCGGGAATGGCTTTAAATAAGAAATCTGCAAAAATCTGAAATTTTTTAATTTAGGCAAAGCGTCAATAATAGCACCCTTGGTAGACCCCCAGCTGACAATTAAATTATTGCCCTTTCCGTAAACAGAAATCGGATTTAATTTTTTAATTTCCTTTCCGAGCTCGGCCTGCTTCCTAATTCTTTTGTCGTTCATTTTGATAATCCACTCTGGCGATTCAACAGTGTTTCCCATTTCATTGTGCTCATAACTGTTAGCGCGAACAACTGGGCCTTGCCCTGGGACCAGCCGCGGTGAAATTCCATTTTTAGTGATTTTATAACTTTTGTAATCAAGCGGAATTTTTCCCAAAATAAATCTTGGATTAGCCAAAGAAGATTCTTTCAAAATATCAAAGCTATAACCTGATTCGCTTAAATGCTTGTCTCCTAAAATAATAGCTGGCAGCCGGTATTTTGCCGAAAGATAAAACGCTTCCTGGGTTCTTAAAATCGCTTCCTGGGGGTCTCCGGGAGCCACTACTAATCTCGGGAATTCGCCGTGTCCTGGGTTTAAAGCGAACTTTAAATCACCCTGGCCCGTATAAGTCGGGACGCCGGTGGAAGGCGCGGTTCTTTGGCCAAAATAAATTACCACCGGAATCTCGGCCATACCTGATAAACTTAAGGCCTCGGTCATTAAAGCAAAACCGGCACCCGATGTGCCCACCATGGTCTTGGCCCCGGCAAAAGAAGCGCCCAAAGCGGAAATTATCACCCCGATTTCATTTTCTAATTGCAAAGCTAAGATATCGTATTTTGATTGGTTTTTCGTAAAAAAGGTCAGGATGGAAGTTGCTGGAGTTATGGGATAAGCAAAATAAATATCCATTCCCGCGGCTATGGCCCCCAAACAAATGGCTTCGTTGCCTGAAATGAAATATCTTTCTTCCCCTGCCCTTGCCAGTTTTTCTTTGACATCAACCGAATCATATCCCTCTTCAAATGATTTTTTAATCGGTTCTGCTTTATCTTTAAATACTTCTTCGAAAACTTTAAGGACGATATTTTTATTTACTCCCAAAGATTTGAAAAAGCGTCCTAATAAAATATTATTTCCAGCAATGGCTTTCAGATTTTTATCACTCAAAATCAGGCCACCTTTATTTAAGTTCTTCTTGTGCAAATCAATTGTTTTTTGATCCAAAGCCACGATAATGTCGTATTTTTCACGATGGGAAAAAATGGGCTTATCGGAAATCGTCAGAATATTAAAATTATGCCCACCGGTAATCAAGGAGGGATAATCTCGGTAATTGAAAACGTAATAACCCAAATGGCAAAAAACCTTCCCGACTAAGTGGGAAGTGACGGCCGTTCCTTGACCGGCCTTTCCGCCGATTAAAATTGTTTTCTCCAGCATATAGATAATTTTACTCCACCGTAACGCTTTTGGCCAGATTGCGGGGCCTGTCCACGTCGCATTCCCTTAGCACACCCATGTGGTAAGCGAATAACTGCAAAGGAATGACCGCTAAAATCGGCGTCAGCATTTCCAGAGTTTTGGGAATATAAATGACGTCATCGGCCAATTGTTTTATTTCTTCATTCCCTTCGGTGGCTATGGCGATTATTAGTCCTTTTCTCGCTTTTATCTCCTCGATATTGGAAACCATTTTTTCATAAACAGAATCGGAAGGGCAGATGACCATTGTCGGAAAAGTTTCGTCTATCAAAGCGATGGGGCCGTGCTTCATTTCCCCGGCGCCATAACCTTCAGCGTGGATATAGGAGATTTCTTTTAATTTTAAAGCCCCCTCTAAAGCAATAGGATAATTATATTTTCTGCCCAGAAATAGAAAATTGCCGCAACTTTTATATTTTTTCGCAATCTTCTCAATTTGAGAATTATTTTTTAAAACTTGCTTGGCAAGTTCGGGAATTCTGGAAAGCTCTTTGGCGATTCTCTCGCCCATGACAAAGGAAAGCTGGCGTTGTCTGCCCAAATACAGCGCTAATAGCGCTAAAATTATCAATTGAGACGTAAATGCTTTTGTCGAAGCCACGCCAATTTCCGGGCCCGCATGATTGTAAACCCCAGCCTCCGTTTCCCTGGCCTGGGTGGACCCGACGACATTGGTGATGCCCAAAGTTAAAATTCCTTTTGATTTTGCCTCTTTAATCGCCGCTAAAGTATCGGCTGTTTCGCCAGATTGGGAAATGGCTAAGACCGCTGTTTTTTTATCTAAAATTGATTTTCTGTATCTAAATTCCGAAGCGGCATCAACTTTAGTTAAAATTCCCGCATATTCCTCTAACATATATTCACTAACTAAACCCGCGTGTCTGGCCGTGCCGCAAGCCACAATATGAATTCTTTCGATATCCCTTAATTTATCTTTAACCGAGCTTAATCCTCCCAATCTGGCTTCCCCATTTTCCAAAATAAGTCTTCCGCGCAGAGAGTTTTCCAAAGATTCTGGCTGTTCCATAATTTCTTTTAACATAAAATGGGGATAGCCTCCTTTTTGGGCCTCTTCAACCGTCCATTCTAATTCCACGGCCTCTCTTTCTTTTTGGTTATTCATCAAGTCCGTCACCGCCAAATCTTCGGGCGTAATCACCGCGATCTCCCCGTCTTCCAGAAAAACAGCTTTGTTCGAATGCGAAACAAGAGCCGCGGGATCTGAAGCCACAAAACCGCCCCCGCCATTCACGGAAATTACCAATGGGCTAGCCATCCTGGCCACAACAATTTTGCCAGGATCTTTTTTGGAAATTATTGCCAACCCATAAGTGCCCCGAATTAGCTTTAGCGCCTTACGGACCGCATCTTCCAAATTTCCCTGGAAAAAATTCTCAATTAAATGCGGCAGCACTTCCGTATCCGTTTGAGATAAAAACTTATGGCCCTTTTTTTCCAGCTTCTTTTTCAGCTCTTTGTAGTTTTCAATAATCCCATTATGGACCAGCCAGATATTACTTTGGCAATCATGATGCGGGTGGGCGTTTGCTTCGGTCACTCCCCCGTGAGTCGCCCAACGCACATGTCCCAGGCCAACAGAACCCCCAATAGAAGAAGACCCCACTTTTATCTCTAAATTTTCTAATTTTCCCACCGCCTTAATGCAAACCGGTTTGTTGCCCTGTAATACAACAATGCCGCTGGAATCATATCCCCGGTAGCTTTCCCTTTTCAGCCCTTCCATTAAAATCGAAACGGCGTCTTTTTTGCCTATATAACCAACAATTCCGCACATAGACTAAAATACGATATTTATTAATTTATTTGGAATAAAGATAATTTTTTTGATTTTTTTGCCCGATACCAATTGCTTAATCCTTTCTTGGCCCAAAGTCAATCTTTCGGCTTCCTTTTGGGAAATTCCAGTTTCAACTTCAATCTTGTCCCTGAATTTTCCGTTGATCTGAACTACCAATATTATTTTATCTTCTTGGATTGCTTTTTTATCATAATCAAGCCACCTTTGACCATGAATGCTATTTTTATTCCCTAATTTCTGCCAAAGTTCTTCCGTAATATATGGAGCAAAAGGAGCGAGCAGCTTTAATAATAACTGATAACTCACAACTGATAACTGTTCTTGTTTTTCCATTTGATTGGCTAAAATCATCAAGGCAGAAATTGCCGTATTGTAGCTTAAACTTTCCAAATCTTCGGTCACTTTTTTAATGGTCTTATGCAAAAGTTTTTCGGTTAAACTAAGTTTAACCGAAGATTTCTTAACTTTATTTTTCAAATTAAAAACTTTATTCAAAAACCTGGAAATTCCTATAATTCCGGCATCCGACCAGTCGCCTCCATCCGAAAACGGCCCCAGAAACATCAAATACATTCTCAAAGTATCTGCGCCGAATTTTTTAAAGTAATCATCGGGATTGACCACGTTGCCTTTTGATTTAGACATTTTTGCTCCTTCTTTAGTCAATAATCCGTGAGCTCGGAATTTTTTAAACGGCTCTTCAAAACCAATAAAGCCCGCGTCTTTCAAGGCCATGGTGATAAATCGCGTATAAAGCAAGTGCAAAACCGCGTGCTCTTGCCCCCCGATATACATATCCACTGGCAGCCACTTTTTCGCCCTGATCTTGTCGAAGGGTTTATTTTTAAATTCTGTCGAAGGGTATCTTAAAAAATACCAAGAAGAATCCAAAAAAGTATCGGAGACATCCGTTTCTCTCTTGGCCAGGCCGCCGCATTGCGGGCATTTTGTTTTGACGAAACTTGCAACCGAAGCCAAGGGCGATTCTCCGGTGCCTTTGGGCCGGAAGTTTTTGACAAAGGGAAGTAGAACCGGCAAATCCGATTCCGGCACCGGCACAACGCCGCACTTTTGGCAATAAACAATCGGAATCGGCGGGCCCCAATATCTTTGCCTGGAAATCAGCCAATCGCGCAGATGATAATTTATTGTTTTTTTGCCGCCGACAAATTTTATAATTTCTTTTTTAACGATTTCTGATTTCATTCCGTCAAATTTTTCCGAACCCACCAGATAACCTTCGTCTAAAAAGGCCTTGTCCAAAACCGGACAAACGGGTTTGGGATAATTCGGACAAATAACCATTTTTATCGGCAGATTATATTTTTTAGCGAAATCGAAATCCCTTTGGTCGTGTGCTGGAACTGACATTATGGCTCCCGTGCCGTAAGAAGCCAGAACGTAATCAGCGATAAAAATCGGAATTTCTTCGTTATTGGCCGGATTGATAGCTTTAATTCCTTTTAATTCCACTCCGGTTTTATCTTTTATCAGCTCCGTTCTTTCCATCTCGCTTTTTTTCTTTGATTGTAAAATATATTTTTTGACGTCTCCTATATTCTTAATTCTAGATTCTAGATTCTGAAGTATGGGATGCTCCGGAGAAATTACCATATAGGTACAACCGAACAAAGTGTCCGGCCTCGTCGTAAAAACCTCGATTGAAAATTGAGAATTGAAAATTGGAAATTTCAAAAGCGCTCCCTCTGACTTTCCTATCCAGTTTCTTTGAGCGATTTTAGTTCTTTCTGACCAATCAATTTTTTCCAGATTTTTCAGCAATTTTTCGGCGTATTTTGTTATTTTTAAAAACCACTGCAAAGTTTCTTTTTGAATAACATTCGAATCGCACCGCTCGCATTTCCCGTTGATCACCTGCTCATCAGCCAAAACCGTTTTGCAGGAAGGACACCAATCCACCGGCGCCTTTTTGCGGTAAGCTAAGCCTGCCTCAAACAGCTGCAAGAAAAGCCACTGAGTCCATTTATAGTAATCGGGTTTAGTGGTATCAACTTCGCGCTCCCAATCAAAAAGGCAGCCCAGATTTTTCAACTGCTCCCGGAAATTATCAATATTTTTCTTGATTAAAATTTTCGGATGGATTCCCTTTTTAATGGCGAAATTTTCCGAATGAATCCCGAAAGCGTCAAAACCCATCGGTTCAAAAACGTCGTTCCCCTGCATTCTCTTAAACCGGCCGTGAATATCCGAGCCGGTAAATGCGTATACATTCCCAACATGAAGACCCTCCGCAGAAGGATAGGGAAACATCATCAAGTTGTAATAGGGATTTTTAGCCCGCTTTAAATCAACCTGGAAGGTTTTGTTTTTCTCCCAAATCTTCCGCCACTTTGCTTCAATTTTTTGAGGATTATAATCCGACATAATAGATTCAATTTAACAAAAAAAACCGCCTTTTTCAAGACGATTTGTTTACTTGGCTTAGTCTATCAATTAGTCAAATTTTGAACAGATTTTTTGCATTTTGAGTGGTGGCTTCGGCTACGTTTTCGAAGGTTAGATTTTTTAATTGGGCGACTTTTTCGGCGACATATTTTACGTACAAGGGCTCATTGCGGCCCTCTTCTTGCGCTGGAGTCAGATAGGGACAATCGGTTTCAACAAGAATTCTTTCTAAAGGCGCATTTTTAATCACCTCGTCTAAATCAAGTTTGAATATAATTCCGTTAAAACCTAAATAAAATCCCAACTGCAAATATTTTTGGGCTACTTGCCACGTACCGGTAAAACAATGGATGACGCCCTTAATTGTTAGATTATTAGATTGCTGGAGTGCTTGAATTAGGTCGGCATGAGCTTGACGGCAATGGATGATAACCGGCAAATTCAGTTCTTTCGCTAAATCTAACTGCTTCAGCAAAACTTCTTTTTGTTCTTCTTTGGACGAGACGTACTCTGATTTATAGTCCAAGCCGATTTCGCCGATCGCCACCACTTTCCCTCCTTCGCCAAGGCTTCGGAGGGCAAGCTTTTTGTATTTTTCATATTGAAATTCATCTTGAGCATGGATCGGGTGAAGCCCGATGGCGGCATAAACTCCGGCCAGATATTTTTCCGCTAACTCCACCGCTCTCTCTGAAGTGTTATATTGCGATCCGACGTTAATTATCCAAACATCTCCGCTTAAAGAGCGTTGTATAATCTCATCTGCATCGTCTTTAAAATCTTTAAAGTTCAAATGCGCATGAGTATCAATCAGCATTTTGTTTCAATAATTTATGGGATTTCCAGAAAGCGAGGCCGACAAAGCCAACCGTAGTTACTGTTGGCAAATATTCGGGAATATTAATTCTAAAGCTTTCCAGTATCATAAAAATGCCCAGAATTCCGATGGAAGTCATGGCCCCGTTTTTGAGCCACTTGTATTTTGAAACCCTTTCAATACCGGCAATGGTCAATTGCCTCACCACTAAAGCTCCGATGCCGTTTCCGATAAAAATAAGAGGTATAGCCGTTGTGAACGCAAAAGCCCCTAATACTCCGTCAACGCTGAAAGAAGCGTCCAATACTTCAAGATACATTAATTTTGAAAAATCGCTCAAATTGTTTTTTTTATCATGCAGGGCCTCTTCCTGCTTTACCGCCTGTTCCCTAAAACCATACATTATGAAAAATACGGCATTCCCAATGGCGGCTGCCAGCATTAATAAGGCCGAAAAACGGGCAAAATACAAAAGAGTCACCAGAATAATTGCCGTAAGGGCAAAAAACCAGACGCCATGCTGAGGTTTTATTAATTTATCAGGCACAAAATAAGGATCTTTCTTTTCCAAAAATAACCAGTGCAAATATATCAACAGAAGGAAAACACCGGCTCCAATCAGAATTATGCCCTTTCTTTCATCAAGGAGTTGAGCCACTTCGGGCGAGCTATGAATAACCGATTGGAAAGTTCCCGAAAAACCGATTTCCGGCACCGACAGCCAAACAACTAAAAATGGAAGAATCCCCCGGATGAGAAATACTGCCGTTATTATTCCCCAGAAAAGAAAAATCTTACGCCATTTCGGGCTCATAGTTTTTAAAACATGAGCGTTGACAATGGCGTTATCCACTGAGCTCACTATCTCAAAAACAACCAGCCCTAAAATTATAACTATGGCTGTAAACATATTTTTAACTCAAACGTGGAAAAAGCGGCTTATTTTCTTGTTTAATTATCCTCTCTGATGTTTCTGGCAAGAATGGCTTTAACAATTTTGCCATCTCATTAATCGTTAATAATAAATCACCAATAACGTCATTTTTTCCGCCCTCCCACGGTTTTTCTTTTTCAATATATTCGTCGCAAAAACTTATCAATTCCCAAACTGCAATCAGGGTCTCATTAAATTTGAACTCTTCCAGGGCCTTCGTATAACTATTTTGAGTTTTTTTTATTTGAATTTTAAGTTTTGGATTTATTTTGGATTTTTGATTTTGGATTTTGGATTTTGTAGCGAGAGTGACAACGCGCGCCACAAGATTGCCTATCCCGCCCGCCAAATCCGCATTATATCTCTCTACGAATTTTTCTTCCGTAAAATCGCCGTCTTCGGTTGAAGGAATTTCCCGCAAGAGAAAATAACGGACAGCATCTGTCCCGTATTTTTTCACCAATTCAAAGGGATCAATAACGTTTCCCAAAGATTTTGACATCTTCTGGCCTCCGATGGTTAAATAGCCATGAACAAAAATTTTTTTGGGCAGCAACAAACGGGCAGAAAGCAGCATGGCCGGCCAATAAACGGCGTGGAATCTCAAAATCCCCTTGCCTATGATATGAACATCGGCTGGCCAATATTGAGAATTGAGATAATTTGCCAGAGCGTCAAACCAAACCCAAATTTTTTGAGACGAATCGCCGGGGACATCAATGCCCCATCCTTGAGCTCTTTTTGCTGAACGAGAAATACAAATATCTTCCAAACCTGATTTTATAAAACTTAGAACTTCATTTCTCCTTGTGCCGGGAATTATTTCTATTTCGTTGGAATCAAAAATTTTTTTTAATTTTTTCTGATAGTTTGAAAGTTTGAAAAAATAATTTTCTTCTTCAACCAACTCCGGTTTTGTTTTATGCTCCGGGCATAAGCCATTTTCAAGCTCATTTTCCTTATAAAATTCCTCACAGCCGACGCAATAAAGCCCTCTATAAATTTTCTTCTCAATATCTTTCTGGCAGGCCTTCCATAAATTCTGGACAACCTGAATATGCCTTATTTCGGTAGTTCGAATAAAATCGTCGTAAGACAAATCTAAAATTTTTTTCAACTCGTAAAACTTCCCGGCATTTTTATCCACCAATTCCTTAACGGGCAGGTTTTCTTTTTTTGCCGCCTGAACATTCTTCAAGCTGTTTTCATCAGTGCCGCTTAAAAAAAAGACATCATCGCCCAAAGCTCGGCGATGCCGCGCAAGAACATCAGCTTGGATTTTTTCTAAAGCATGCCCCAAATGAGGAGCGGCATTGACATAATCAATTGCGGTTGTGATATAAAACTTCTTCCCCATGCTATAATCTTAATATTATCCCTATATTAGCATATTTTAAGCATGATATTAACCACTCATATCTTAATCGGAGCAGCTATCGCTATAAAAACCCAAAATCCAATTTTGGGACTTTCATTTGCTTTTATCTCTCATTACTTTGCGGACGCCATACCCCATCGAGAATATCACGTTCGGAATATATTAGAAAAACGATGGAAGTCGTCTTTAACGGATTTTACAAAATTATCTTTAGATATTTCTTTGGGTTTTTTTCTGATAATGATTATTTCAAAAAATTATTTGCCGGCATTTCTCGGCGGATTTTTCGCCATTCTGCCGGATATATTATTTTTTATTTTTACGTTTTTCCCGAAAATAGAACTTTTGAAACTATTGAATCAATTGCATGAAAAAACTCATTGGTTTAGAAACGCCAAACTGAATAAAAAAACTCCCTTATTTTTGGGAATTTTAACACAGGTTTTAGCATCGCTTTTGGCTATTTCTATTTTTCCACGATAACCGCAAATTCTCCCTTAATTTTGCCCGTTTCTATTTTCTTTGCCACTTCTTCAATATTGCCTCGGTAGATTGTTTCAAATTTTTTAGTTAATTCGCGGCAGACAACAATATCTCTCCCCTTGATTAAAGAGATCAACTCTTTAAGGGTTTTTAGAATTCTATAGGGCGATTCATAAAAAATCACGGAATATTTTGAAGCGGCGACTTCCTCAAAAAATTTCTTTCTTTTATTTTTTATCGGCGGAAAACCTAAAAATAAAAATCTATCTACGGGAAATCCGGAAATTGAGGCCGAGGCAGTTACGGCCGAAGGACCGGGAATCGGCTCTATATTGACTGAATTACCCAATAACTCGACTACTTTCTCAACTAATTTATTCCCGGGATCAGAAACGCCGGGAGTCCCCGCATCTGAAACTAAAGCTAAATCTTTGCCTCGCCTTAAAATATCTAAAATGAACTCTACTTTATTTAATTTACTGTGCTGGTGATAGCTTAAAGTCGGCGTCTTAATCCCATAATGGCTAAGTAATTTCTGGGTTATTCTCGTGTCTTCGCATAAAATTAAATCAACCGATTTTAAGGTCTCAATAGCTCTAAAAGTTATGTCTCCAAGATTGCCGATGGGTGTGGCAACAACATACAAATTAGCCATTTTATATTACTACGGTTTTTTCTTCCTTTTTCTTTTTTAAAAAGTCCTTTAAAAACTCAAACATTACGCCGGCTAAAGGTATCGCCAAAATTGCCCCTAAAACTCCCCACAGCTGGCTGCCGACCAGCAAGGCAATCAACACTAAAACGGCCGGTATTCCGACGAATTTCCGGGTTAAAATCGGGGTGATAATATTGCCCTCAATTTGCTGCAATAGAACAAAGGCGATCATAATAAAAATAGCTTTGGTCCAGGAATCCAAAGCGGTGAAAATAAAAATAACGGCTCCCGACACAATGGGCCCGAAAAGCGGGATGATGTTAAAAATTCCAGCAATAAAAGCAAAAGAAATAGCATACTTAACAGCCAATATCTTGCAAGCGATAAAGGTAAAAACTCCGATAAACAAAGCGGTTAAAATTTTGGAGCCGAACCAGGCGGAAACCTTTGTTTGAGACCTGTGCCAAAGATCCAGAATATAAGCTTCGTATTTTTTAGGAGAAAAAGTAGCTACCATTTTTTCAATAGCTTTTTCTTCAAAAGACAGGAAAATGGCAATAGTAAAAATAATAATCGTGGAAAAGATGCCACCGAAAATCATGGAAACTGCGGAAAATATGCTAGAAGAGGCCTTGACGGCCATTTCCCCCAAGCCGTTAACGAAACTATCAAAACTGTTAAATGTCTCAAGCCCCAAACCTTTCAAGGGTGGAGCTAATTTTTCAAAATACTGAGGGAAAAATTGGGAAAACTGTTTCAGTTCGGCGACAAAAACCGGAATAGTTAAATAAACAAAAAAACCCAAAATGCTAAACATTCCGATATAAATTAAAACCGCGGCCAAAATTCTGGGAATTTTATATCTTTGCAAAAATTCAATGGCCGGATTGAATAAAATGGAAATAATCAAAGCAAATATTATCAAAACCAAAACATCTCTCAGTAAAAATATGAGATAAAGGGAAAATCCCGTTATGACCATCTTAAAAATTGTTTTCCAAGAAATATCTAACACCATACACTTAAAACTTTAACAGTTTTTCGAATTTTGCCTTGTCTCCAAAGGGACCAATGAGAGCTAAGTTCAACCTTTCCGGACGGAAAATATCTTTAGCTACTTTCAGAATATCATTTTGAGAAACTTTATCAATTCTTTTAAAGAGTTCTTTCGGGGTTAAAATTTTCCTTTCCAAAATTTCCTGAAGACCGTAAAAAGATGATTGAGAGTCGGAGGTCTCCAGATAAATAGCCATTTTCCCTTTGATATTGTCTTTGGCTTTTTTCAGCTCCCCTAGGGGAACCTTTATCTGGGAAATTTTTTTGTATTCTTTCAAAATAGTTAAAATGCTTTTCTCTACCCTTGTGTTGTCCACGCCCGCATTAGTGACTAAAAAGCCGGTATCGGGATTGGCATCGGCTTCTGTTCTAACATAGTAAGCCAGCCCTAATTTTTCCCTTAGTTCGGTAAAAAGTCTGTTGCTCATCATCCCTCCGGCCCCCAAAATCGTCGCCAGCAGTTCCTGGCTGTATTTTTGAGGATGGGAAAGATTATATCCTCTGACTCCCAGACAAAAATGGGTCTGATCGGTCTTTTTATAATAGATCAAGCATTCCGGCCTATTTTGCCCTTCAACAACTTTAAGTTTACCCAAAGCTTGGGCGGTATTTATTTTTGAAAAATATTTTTCGGCCAAGGCCAACCCGTTTGATTCTTCAATCTTGCCAGCGATACAAATAACAGTATTGGAAGCGGTGTAATGGTTTTGAACATAATCTATAAGATTTTGGCGGGTAATTTTTAAAACCGTTTCTTTGCTCCCCGCCACATCCCAGCCAGCTGGCTGGTCGCCGTACAAAAGTTTCGTCCATAAGGTATGAATATAGTTCATTGGATGGTCGCGGTACATATTTATTTCTTCGATAACCACCCCTTTTTCTTTCTCAATTTCTTTTTCCGGCAGCAGAGAATTCAAAAAAATATCCGACACCCAATCCAGGGCCAATTCAAAGTGCGACGCTTCGACTTTGGCGAAAAACCCAGTACATTCTTCGGAAGTGAAGGCGTTGTAAATTCCGCCGACCTTATCCAACGTTTCGGCGAGAATTCTGGGAGAAGTCTGTTTTTTCGTGCCCTTAAAAAACA
Source organism: uncultured Candidatus Saccharibacteria bacterium (assembly GCA_964635155.1). Lineage (GTDB taxonomy): Bacteria > Patescibacteriota > Minisyncoccia > Minisyncoccales > CAZWNE01 > JBBTTI01. Next base: position 23,563 of record CAZWNE010000002.1, on the reverse strand, counting down.
AGTGCTCCAAAAAATGGGAAATGCCCGACATTTCCTTGGTTTCGTATTTTGAGCCCGTGCCGGCCAAAACTAAAACCGTCACCGTTTCCGTATTATTCTGCGGCACCGTAATAATCCTCAACCCGTTTTTGAGAGTAGTTTTGCGGAACATTATTTAACAAATTCTATTTTAAGGTTGCGCTTAAAAACCGAGGCAATCTTTTGGAGAGTATCAGTAGTAAAATTTTGCTGGCCCGATTCCATTCTGGCGATATTGCTTTGTCTGGTGCCTATTTTCTTAGCTAACTCCGTTTGAGATATTCCCTTTTTCTTTCTTAATTGCAAAATTTGGTAAGCAATCTCTAATTGCTTGCCGTATTCGTCATAATATTTCTTGAATTTAGGATTTTTTAATTCCTCAGAAAGATATTCTTGAAAATCCACCGCTCTTTGAATCTTTTTTACTTTATTCATATATTTTTGGATTAATTAAAACGTTATAATAATTTTCTTCTGCTTTTTTAATTTCAACGATTGGCGTTTTTGCTGTCTTTTTTAAGAAAACGTGAAGTAAAACTACGGTCTTTTTAACAAATGCAAAATAAAAAATCCTGTGTTTATTCCCGGCAAAATCAACCCTCAGCTCTCTAATTTTCCCTTTGATATACCGAGAATAAGGTTCATCTAAATATCCCTTGCTTATTCTCAAAAATTCAATATATTTTAATATTTTTGACGCTTCTTTTTCGGTTAATCTCTTGATATATTCTAAAACCGGGCTACAATTAGTTTTAATATCTTTATAAAACTTTACCTTATATTTTGTTATATCATCATTATATATCATATAAGATATAGCTGTCAATAGCCGCTGAGCAAATACTAATTTATTTATTATATCAAAAAATTCAGTTTTTCAAAATAAAAACCGGCTGTCTTTTTTAGGCAACCGGTATCCCTGCTACTTTATTGCGCAAAATTATCTACTAATCTGTATTTGTGCTAAAAGGGAATAGGTGAAACTGAAGGCCGCAACTCCAAAATAAAGATTAGAAGAACCCAACCACACAAAAAACCCAACTAGAACACCTTCTAAAAGAGCAAACAAGAAAATCATTTCTTATACCTCCTAATAAACATTATAACATGCAGATTATGGACTTGTCAATGGTAGTAAATGCTAGGTATCTAACGTCTTTTACTTTTTATTTAGTTCTTTATTTCAGAACATTTAACAAGTCCGCAATTTTTACTCTTTCTTGCTTCATGGTGTCGCGATCGCGAATTGTAACGTCGTTTTTTTCCAAGCTGTCGAAATCAACGGTAATACAATAGGGCGTGCCGATTTCATCTTGGCTGAAGTAACGTTTTCCTATATTTCCCCGGTCATCCCAGGCAACCATAAAATTTTTTCTCAAATCATCATAAATTGTTCTTGCCATTTTCACTAACTCTGGCTTATTGGCCAAAAGCGGAAACACAGCGGCCTTATAGGGAGCAAGCTTTATAGGAAGCTTCAAAACAATTCTTTTATCCTCTTCCTTATATGCTTCCAAGAGCGCGACTAAAACCGAACGGTCAACTCCCCAAGTCGGCTCAATCACGTGCGGGTAGAACGCCTCAACTCCCTCCTCTTTGTAAGGTGGCTCTTTAAAATGATTTTTCAAATCAAAATCGGTGCGGTAAGCCAAGCCGTATAATTCTTTTTCGCCGAAAGGAAAATCATAGTTAAAATCTATTGTTCTTTTGGAGTAATGGGCCCTTTCTTTATCCGGGATTTCAGATTCATGGACATTTTTGACATCAACCCCCAAATCCTCGATCCAATCCATTATTTCTTTTCGCCAGTATTCAAAATATTTTTTCCAATCTTCTTCGCGGATAAAATATTCTATTTCCATTTGTTCAAACTCCCTGGTCCTAAAAATAAAATTGCCGGGCGTAATTTCATTCCTGAACGCCTTGCCAATTTGGGCGATGCCAAAAGGCAAGGTCTTGCGGGAAGTATCTAAAACGTTTTTAAAATCAACGAACATGGCCTGGGCAGTCTCGGGCCGAAAATAGGCGACATTGTTTTTTTCTTCCGCCGGGCCGATGAACGTTTTAAATAACAAATTAAACTGTTTTGCTGAAGTAAATTCTTTCCCCCTGCAATCCGGGCATTCTTTCCTCGCTAAAAAATCTTCCCTGAATCTTGAGTGGCATTTCTTACACTCAATCAACGGGTCGCTAAACTCTTTCAAGTGGCCCGACGATTCCCAAACCTTGGGATTCATAATAAGCGAGGCGTCTATCCCGACCATATCGTCCCGGCTTTGCACAAATTTTTTCCACCAAAGCTGCTTGATGTTATTTTTCAGTTCCGTTCCCAAGGGACCGTAATCCCAGGAATTAGCCAGGCCGCCGTAAATTTCCGAGCCCGGAAAAATAAAACCCCTTCGCTTGCATAAAGATATTATTTTGTCCATTAAATTTTCCATCAAGTTTTTAATTTATTAAAAACGCAGATAAAGATGAAGTCGCTACTTCATCGCCTAAATTTTATTGCACTACTCCGAAAGCCGGGGTAATAGTTTTATCGTCGGGCAAAGTGGTATTAATAGATGGGGCAGTATTTTCCAAAGCAGATTCGGTCCAAGTATCTTGGCCGGAAATATTGGCCCGGCCGATAATATTCGGGGTTTGACCTCTTTGAAAGCCAGTAGGAGTAAAAGCGACCTGGAAAGAAAGATTGGGCGGAAGATTAAGAATTCCTCGGCCGCGCTCCAGGTCTCCCAGGGACCAGACGATTTCCCGCGATTCGGAGTCAAGGGCAAATTTTTGTGCTTCCTCTTCCGGGAAAATTCTTCCAGTTAATTCAACCCCCTGAGGCAAAGTAGCTTTTATTTTGGCATCTTTAACGTTTGAATAATAATTTCTTGCCTGCCAAAAAATAGTATAAGTGGTCGTCTCTCCGGCCCTTGGCGGGATAGGGCCCACATTGCCGAAAACTTCATCTTGGTAAAAGCCTTTCTGAATTACTTCTATTTTAGAGCCGATTTTAGTTACAAATTCTTCTTCAACCTGCGAGGCAAAAACCTTGTTTCTCAAAACCGGATTATTAACATTGCCCAAATCATCTTTCACTCTTATCCAAAAATCAACTTTACCCTCCTGGGTCGGGGCGAGATATTGAAGATCTCTGACTTTTTTCCAGTCAAAAACAATTGAATTATCTCCCGATTTAAAAATCCCCGAATCGGATTTAGTCGTATTAAAATCAAACGCCTCGCCCTCCAGCTTATTAACAATAAATAAATTAGTCAAAGCGTCGTCTCCGATATTTTTGAAAAAAATTTCATAATGCAGCCAATCGCCGGGCAGGGCCGCATATTTGGGATTGCCGTTAATCTCCTGGCGCAGAAAGACCGAGACCTTGGTAATTTCCACTCCAGCTTCAGCTTCTTTCAAAAGTACAAACTCTCCATTTTTCCAAATACCCAGTTTCGCTTTAAAAATTTTAGCCGAACCCAAATCTCCGGCAACCTTGCCCGAAACTTCAATTCTCCCTCCTTGCGATTTATTTAAAATCGGAATATCCCATTCGGTTTTATCTAAAGATTTCGGAGACGAATATGAAAATTCAAAATCGGCAGGATATTCCAATTGCACCCTTAAATCAGTCAAAAGGTAATTTATATTTGAAAAATAATTCAATTTAAAATTAAAATACCGACCGGACTCGGTTTTAACCGGCATATCGAATTCCAAAGTCAGGGGAACTGATTTTATGCTGGTAGTAAAAGTAGTCGATGATTCGTATCTCGCCTTTAAATCCTTCGGCCGATAAGATAAAGTGGCTTTGGCGGTTAAGACCTCCCCTTCTTTGCCCAAAAGCCGCATTTGGAAAGTAAACGCCTTTTCCTCGCCGGGATAAATCGCCTCTCCCAGTTTTTCCCTGCTTAAAATCTGCCTTTCAAAAACCTGGCCGTCTGAAAGAGAGTGGGCGGGCGGTTCGAAAATCAACTCCGGATCATCCAATCGGAAATTACCATTGTTTTTATATTTAACAGTGTATTCTGAATTATCGCCCAAGGTCACCTCTCTCGGCCCTAAAATCTCCAATTTCAAAACTTCTTTAGAATAAGTATTTCTTTGATAATTCCAAAAACCCAAACCTCCTCCGACAACCGCTAATATTATTAAATAAATTGTAATTTTGCGCATGAAGAAAGCTCTTTTAAGTATTGTGCCTCAAATTTCAATTTTAATAAAGTGGCCCAGTCTTTTTTTAAAATAATTCTTAAAATTTTTATCGTTTCCGGCTTAATTTCCAGCTCCAGATTATTCCCTAAAGAGCATTTTTGACAAATGATGCCTCCCTCCTTTCGGCTGAAATAATTTTTTTCCTGGGCTATCTTTTTATGGCAATAAACGCAATGATACAATTCAGGCTGATATCCCAAGATGGCAATAAGATTCCAAAAAAAATAATGAAAAATTAAAGGGCTGCCTAATTTTTGGAACGTTTTGGTCAAAAGTTTCCAGATTTCTTCGTCGTATTCCTGCCCTTTTATCAATTTGTCCAGAACTTCAGCTATTTTATGGGCAATCCTTAATTTTTTTAAATCTTTGGCCAATTCCGGAGATTTACCGATTAAAACAGCGTCAGTCAAGATTTTTTGGGCTTTCCCTTGGATAAACTCAATTCCCGAGAAAGAAAAAATGCCGGTGGCAGGCCTAAGCTTGGAACTTATCTTTCGGACGGATTTTCCTAAAATTTTCATCTTGCCAAAATCTTTTGTAAAAACAGTGAACAACAAATCCGCCTCGCCCTTCTCTTCCTTTTTGATGATAATGCCTTCGGTGCGGTAGTGGATGAACATCAAGGCTTTATCGCTCCTCTTTTCTGGAAAATATTCAACTTATTAGTAGCCTCTATCCTTTTCTTAATATCGGGATCAGTTCTAATAGTTTTCTCTAATCCCTTTTTCAAATCACGAATATCTTCCGGGTCAAGATTGGGACCGTATTTTTTCAAGCTACCGGCCAATTCTTCGGCTTCTTTACCCGTCATATGATATTTAGTGAATAGCTCGTTTTTAGCTGGAGTAGAAAGTATGCTCCTTTGCAAGTCATAAGTTTTCATCGGACCAGTGGGAGCGGGAGATTTTATTTCTTGTTTTTTATCCTGCATTTTATCACCTAATTTTTAATGATAACTTTTGCTTGTCGACCGTTATTTTTTTATCAAAAACCAGATCTTTCAATTTTGTTTCCGCCAAAATGGCTTTCTTATGCTTTATTATTATTTTATCCAAATCGGGCGCGGCCGCATAGCTTGCCTCAACTTTGTCCTGCGGTCTTAAATTCGCCTTTTTTCTCGCCTCCTGGATATTGCGGATAATTTCCCGAACCTGCCCCTCCTCCTCTAATTCCGGCGTAATTTTTATATCCAATTTTAGGGTTTTCCCTAAAATAATTTTTTTAACATTAATTTCTTCTTCAATCAATCCCAGCAGTTTTGCGTCAAATTTCTCTTTTATATATAGCGAAGCAAGCGGCTGTCTAACTTTTATCCCGGCTTTTGCCCTTTCAGCTAAAGCCAAGGCGACAATTTCTCTCGCTTTCTCCATTTTTTCTTCCAATTCCTTATCAACCAATTTTTTATCGGCTTTTGGCCAATCGGCCAGATGAACGCTTTTTTTACCGCCCAATCTCCGGTTTATTTCTTCGCTTAAAAATGGAATGAAGGGAGCAGTCAGTTTTGAAATTGATTGGAGAACAAAAAATAAAGTGCCCGCTGCTTCTTCAAATCGCTTCCGCGATCTCCGAATATACCAAAGGGATAATTCTTCAACTGTAAATTTTTCAATGGCTCTGGCCGAAGCTGTCACGTCGTACTTATCCAATCCTTCGGTAACCTGCTGGATTAAGCTGTTTAATTTAGAAATAATCCATTTATCTAATAAAGACGCTGATTTAGGCTGATTTTTAAGCTGATCTGCGCCGATTTTGGCATAAGTTTGGAAAAATACAACGCAGTTCCAAAGGGTCATGATAAATCTTCTCAAAGTATTTCCCAAATCTTTCTCGGCGAAAAGCTTGGGCTCTCCGGGCTGATTAATTGTGTAAAAATACCACCTGACGCTGTCTGCTCCGTACTTTGCCACCATATCCCAAGAGCTGACTACATTGCCTTTTGATTTAGACATTTTTTCCCCTTTTTCATCTAAAACATGGCCGACGGAAATGACGTTTTTATAAGGAGATTCAAAACCAATGAGGGTGGAAATAGCTAACAAAGTATAGAACCATCCCCTCGTCTGATCTATCGCTTCGCAAATATAATCAGCCGGGAATTGCTTTGCCTGCAAGTTCTTGTTTTCAAAGGGATAATGGTATTGGGAAAAGGGCATAGAGCCTGAATCAAACCAGACGTCAAGAATTTCTAAAGTCCTTTGCATTTTTCCTTTGCATTTTTCACATTTTAAAATAACCTTGTCTATGTAGGGCCTATGCAAATCTTTTAGATTAATTTTCTGGGCCGACTTTTTGACCAGCTCTTTAACGCTTCCGATACAAATCATTTCCTTGCACTTTTGGCACTGCCAAATGGGCAAAGGAGTCCCCCAGTATCTTTCCCGGGACATCGCCCAGTCTTTTATTTCGTTTAGCCACTCCCCGAATCTCCCATTTTTTAAATGGCTCGGTAGCCAATTTATTTTCTGATTGTTTTTGATCAATGCTTGCTTGACAGGCTGCATATCGATAAACCAACCTTCTTTGGCGTAATACAAAAGAGGCCTTTGGCACCGCCAGCAAAAAGGATAATCGTGGCTATGAGGTTCGGTTTTGAAAAGCAAGTTCCTGCCTTTCAAATCATTGATAATCATCTGGTCTGCGTCCTTAACAAACATTCCGGCCCAGGGCTTGATTTCCGGTTTAAATTTTCCGTGTAAGTCAACCGTCATTAAAACCGGCAGATTGTTTTTCTTGCCGACTTCCATGTCGTCAACGCCAAAAGCCGGAGCGATATGAACTAATCCCGTCCCTTCTTTAAGCGAAACAAAATCTCCGGAAACGATAAAATAAGCTTTTTTCTCCGGTTTTACAAAACTAAATAACGGCTCGTATTCTATGCCGAGCAAAGCATTGCCCCTCACCTCTTCAAGAACCTCGTATTTTTTATCGAGAATATTTAATCTTTCTTTGGCTAAAATGAAAACCTCGCTTCCCGTTTTAATTTTTGTATAAATGATTCCGGGGTTTACGGCCACGGCGACATTAGCCGGCAAGGTCCAGGGAGTTGTTGTCCAGGCCAGAAAATAAGTGTTGGCCCTACCTTTAACCGGAAACCTTACATAGATTGATTCTTCTTCAACATTTTTGTATCCCAAAGCGACTTCGTGGCTGGACAGATTGGTTTCGCATCTGGCGCAATAAGGGACAACCTTATGTCCTTTATATATCAAACCTTTGTCCCAAATCTGCTTGATTATCCACCAGACGCTTTCCATATAGTCGTTTTCATAGGTTATATAGGGATTTTTCATATCCAGCCAAAATCCGATCCTTTCGGTCAATTTTTCCCATTCTTTTTTGTATTCCCAAACCGACGCCTTGCATTCTTTGTTAAATTTATCTATGCCGTAATCCTCAATCTCCTGCTTGGATTTGAATCCCAGCTTCTTTTCTACCTCAAGTTCAACCGGCAGGCCCTGGGTATCCCAGCCCGCTTTCCTTCCAACCTTAAAACCCTGCATTGTTTTATAACGGCAGATAATATCTTTGAAAGAGCGGGCCAGAACGTGATGAATGCCCGGACGGCCATTAGCCGTGGGCGGGCCCTCATAAAACACAAAATTGGGGGCTTTTGCCCTTTGCTTTAAGCTCTTGGCGAAAGTATTATCCTTCTGCCAGAATTTTAATATTTTCTCCTCTATTTTTGGAAAATTTAAGTCCATGCCAATTAATTTATTTTTCTCAATTCCCCGACTTTAATATAATCTTTATCTGTAAAAATCTGGCTTAAAAATTCTTTATGGCTTAACCCCTTAACCGCTCCTTCCAACAGACGTAGAGGATCGCCATGGCCGACTATTAAAATATTCTTGTTTTTGTATTTTTTATCAACCTCTTTAACAAAACCCACTTCTCTTTTTTCAACATCGTCCCAGCTTTCGCCCTTTGGCGGTTTTGTTGAAAATTTTCTGTTTTTATAACCGAGAAATTTATAGAACTCCTTTTTTGCCCTCCCATGATATACGCCCATATTTGTATCCCTCAATCTTTTATCAAGATTGATTTTTTTGATATTTAGTTCCTTTGCCACGATCTTTGATGTCTGGCGGGCTCTAAAAAAATCCGAGGAATAAATTAAATCAATGCCTTCTTTTTTAAGCAATCTGGCCGCTTTTTTTATTTGCCTTATTCCTTTTTCGGTTAATTTCACCGATAAAGTATCAATCGCAGGATAAGCAAATTCTTTCCTTTTTACTTGATAGTTATTCTCCCCGTGTCTTAATAAAAAATATCTATTTTTAAGCTTCATGCTGATATCTTATTACATTTTCTCAGGCGCGGAAATACCCATTAAATCTAAGGTATTTTTCAATATTATTTTGGTCGCTAAAATTAGGGCGAGGCGGGCTTGGGCCAATCCTTCGGCTTCGCTTAGGACTTTGCAGTCTCGGTAAAATTGGTGAAAGCTTGTCGCCAAATCCGTCGCATATTGGGGCAAACGCTGGACCTGATAATCTTTTGCCGTATCTTCAATAATTTCCGGGAATTTGATCATTTTTTTAATTAAGTTTAATTCGCTTTCGTGATTTAACAATTTAGAATTTGTTTCGGATTTCGGATTTCGGATTTCGGATTTTCTAAGTATGCTGCAAATTCTGGCATGAGCGTATTGCACATAATAAACCGGATTCTTCTCCGACTGTTCTTTAGCCAGGTCCAAATCAAAATTCAAGTGGCTATCGGAACTCCGCGCTAAAAAGAAAAACCTAGCGGCATCTAATCCGACCTCGTTAATCAATTCGTCCAATGTTACATAAACTCCCGTTCTTTTGGACATTTTAACCTCCTGGCCGGCCTGCACCAAACGGACCAACTGCATTATAATAATATCTATTTTTTCCTTGCCAAAGCCCAAAGCTTCGGCCGCCGCCTTGATCCGACCGATATAGCCATAATGATCGGCTCCCCAGAAAAAGATTAAACGGCCGAACCCTCTCTTAAATTTATTTTTTAAGTAAGCGATATCTGAAAGGAAGTAGGTTGCCTCCTTGTCGGCTTTGATTAAAACCCTATCCTTATCATCGCCGAATTTAGTTGATTTAAACCATATAGCCCCTTCATTTTCAAAAATAAGATTTTTCTTTTTAAAAAAATCTAAAACTTTGTCTTTTTCTTGCGTTAAGCTTTTTTCTGAAAACCAGACATCAAATTTTATCCCCATTTTTTTAATAATAGGTTCTATCATTTCTTTAAAAATCAGTTTTGCCGCCTCTTCGCCGATTTTATCCGCCGTAGCTTTAGCGAGGGCGGACTTCATCCTTTTTCTCAATTCCGCTATATAGTCGCCGCTGTAAACCGCTTCTGCATCGCCAATAATTGAATGGCCCAATTTCCTCACCTGTTCGCCGATATCATTGATATAATATTCCCGAGTTATCTTGCAGCCGGCTTTTTCAAGCACATTTGCCAAAACGTCGCCAGCAAATCCGCCCCGGCCGTTGCCCAAAGTCAAAGGCCCCGTGGGATTAGCGGAAATAAATTCAACATTTATTTTCTGGCCGCGGCCAATCTTGAGTTTGCTGAAGGATTCTTTTTCTTTTAAAATCTCCCCAACTTGTTTTTGCAGATAATCTTTGGAAACAAAAAAATTGATAAATCCGTTTTTTACTTCTGTTTTCTCTAAAATAGGGGATTCTATGGCGTTTACTATTTCTTGGGGATTTTTTTTAAGCAACATCGCGATATTAGTTGAATAATCCCCGAAAGCAGAATTTTCGGTTTGGCTAATTTTAACCTCAATCTTTATTCCATAGATCTCTTTTACTACTTTTTCTATTAAATTTTTTATTTCTTGACGAAGCATTGTATTATTTTAACTCATTTTTATCTAAAATAAAAACAGCTTAGAATTTAAAGCTGACCCAGATAAAATTATTATTTATAGATATCGTGAGGACCGATATCCAAGAAAATAGCGTCTTTATTGTCAAAAATAAAAATAATCCTATATTGTCCCTTTATGCAAAAACTCCACTTATCTTTTAATTTTCCGTGGAGCTTATGGGTATCAAGCGAGGGATGAAAAGGATTTTCTCTGAATATTTTTACTTTTTCTTTCGCTTTATCACGAATATCTGCCGGCAAAAATAAAAAAGACTTTCTAAATTGAGGGTGAAAATAGATACCGGAAATCTTCATTTCTTATTAAGATTGGACCAAGATTCAAGACGGGGTAGTTTGCCGATTTTTTTCAGAAACTTAGCTTCATTTGCCCAACGTAAAATATCCCTTTCGGTCACTTTCTGGCGATTTAAAAGTTCCTCGTATTTTTTACGGGGAATAAGAATGAGTTCCCCCTCTTTTATTAAATCTTTAGAAATAGTAATAGTTTGCTCCATAATAATTTTATTTTAACATTTTAGAGCTTCTTGTCAATAATTTAAACCGCATGCTAAACTGAAGGCGATGATGAAGATATTCGCGGAAAATAAGAAGGCTTATTTTGACTATGAAATCCTGGAGAAATTTGAAGCAGGCCTGGTTTTGATCGGCCAGGAAGTCAAATCAATAAGGATGAACCGGCTGAATTTGACCGGTTCTTATGTGGTTGTTGATAAAAATAGCGAGGCATATCTCGTTGGCGCCAACATTCCCCCTTATCAGCCCAAAAACATGCCTGGCAATTACGATCTCCAGCGCTCAAGAAAACTCCTTTTAAGAAAAAAAGAAATCCAATACTTAATCGGCAAATCCCGGCAATCGGGCTTGACTTTAATACCCTTGAGGGTATATACTAACGACGGAAAGATAAAGCTGGAATTCGGCATAGCCAAGGGGAAAAAGCAATTCGACAAAAGAGAAAAAATCGAAAAACGGGAGCTAGATCGAGCAATTCAGAGGGAACTAAAACGGGGGTGAAAGTTTCGACAAGAGTTTTATAAAGATAGGCAATTTGAGTTTTCTCAAATCTCACAAAACTTTGAGAAGTGAAAATAAGTGCTAACTTATTTGAACAACCCGCTTTAGCTTTAGCTTAAAGCGCATCCCCTTCTCGGATTCTCGCTAGGTGCTATAGGGGGTGTCATATTCAGCGAGATAGATGGCTTTTTCAGAAGGGTTCAGAAAAGCCACTGAATAACAAAGAACCCGGAGCAGAAAGATTTTTCTCATTTTAAACTTTCGGCTCTAAAAATTAAATGGGATACATTTGTAGAACTATCTTTAGAACGATTCTTGGATGCGAGCTCACTCTCGCCACCTCCACTTGATTAAGAGACCATTATTAAACAATCAAATAAGGGCTGACAAGATCCGTCTGATAGATGATGCTGAAAATCAGGTTGGAATTGTGCCGCTGCAAGATGCGCTCCAAATGGCCCGGGAGCGCCATTTAGATTTAATCCAAATAACGGAAAAAGCGGAGCCGCCAGTCTGCAAGCTCATGGATTACGGAAAATATCTTTATTGGCTCCAAAAAAAAGAAAAGGCTGGAAGCGCCGGGAGAAAGGGCGGAGAGGTCAAGGGAATAAGATTAACCTTTAATATATCGCCCCATGACATGGAAACCCGAGCCAAACTGGCGGAAAAATTTTTGAAAGAAGGCAATAGAATAAGAATAGAGATGGTCTTAAGGGGCAGGGAAAAGGGCATGGATGATTTTGCCACCGGGGAACTAAGCCAATTTCTAGAGGTATTGGGAAAAAGAGAGGCAATCAAAATCGAAAGGGAATTAAAAAGAGAAATGAAGGGATTTTCAATGTTAATTAGTAAGGGATAAAATAAAAACTCGGCGTATGGGAAAAACAAGGAAATCAATTTTAAAAAGATTCAAATTTGCCAAGAACGGAAAAATTTTAAGAAGGCATACGGGCCTGGACCATTACGGCGCGAAAAAATCGGGTAAAAAAATCCGACAAAATCGGAAATGGGTTGAGGTTTCCAAAACCGAAGTGAGAGCAATTAAAAAATTTCTTTATAGTTAAAAAACATGGCTAGAGTAAAAGGGGGAATGTTTTCCCAAAAAAGAAGAAGGCATTTATTGGCTTATACAAAGGGCTTCCGCTGGGGCAGGAAATCAAAAATAGCTTCGGCCAAGCAGGCCGTCATGAAAGCCCTGTCTTATCATTACCGAGACAGAAAAGTCAGGAAAAGGAACTTTCGCCGGGCTTGGGAACTTAGCATTTCCTCGGCCTGCAAAGCGCAGGGGACCAGTTACGGCAAATTTATTTTCGGTTTGAAAAAAAATAAAATTGAACTGGATAGAAAAATCCTGGCGAATCTCGCCCAAAATAATCCCAAAATATTTGAAAAAATAATTGAAACAGTAAAAGAAAGCGCCCTATAGGGCGCTTTCTTATTTTAGGACACTATCAGCTTTTTCAAGAATATTTTTGGCGTTTTTGAAAACAAGCCGTTTTAACGCTTCTTCATAGGGCAGCCACTGGAAGCCGGTGTGTTCGTCTGAAATTTTTATATTTTTCGTTTTTGCCTCGGCCAATAAAAAAACAACTGTTTTTAAAATTTTTTGCTGGTTTTTTGTCAAATAATATCTTATTTTTAACTGAAATCCCTCTGTAAACTCAATATCGGTCAGCCCTGTTTCTTCTTGGACTTCTCTTTTCACCGTATCTTCAATCGTTTCTCCGCTGTTAATATGGCCTTTTGGGAAATCCCAGTATTCCCTCTTGGCCCTCCCAGTCCTGGCCGGATAACGCAAAAGAAGGTAAAAAATTTTACCCGCTTCCTTTCTGAAAATTACGGCGCCAGCCGATCTCTCCATACTACTTAAAAAATTTTAATAATTTTTCCAACGGCCAGCAATTGACAATATCCTCTTTTTCGGCCCAGCCACGTCTTGCCTGGGCAATGCCAAACTCCATAAATCTCATCTGGTCTTTTTGGTGCGAATCGGTGTTGATAATCATTTTTACCCCAGCTGTTTTGGCCCGGCGGATATTCTGGTCTTTCAAATCTAATCTTTCGGGATAAGAATTAATTTCCAGAATCGTGCCGGTTTCTTTGGCCACTTTTAAAACCGCTTCAAAATCAATTTGGTATTCGTCTCTTTTATTGATAAGCCGGCCGGTCGGATGGGAAATAATATCCACGTTGGGATTTTCCATCGCCCTGATTATTCTTTCCGTCATTTTTGCCCGAGGCATTTTTAGATTGGAATGGATACCGGCCATAACATAATCCAATTGGACCAGAACTTCATCTTTGATATCAATGGAGCCGTCGTTCAAGATATTTGCCTCGCAACCCTTTAGTACCTTAAACCTTGAACCTTGGACCTTAAACTTTTCATTCAGTTTGTCAATTTCTTTATTCCGCAAGATTATCTTTTTTTCATCCAGGCCGTGTTCAATTTTTAAAAACTTGGTGTGGTCAGAAATCCCCAAATACTCATATCCCATTTTCTGGGCCGCTTTGGCTAAAGCTTCAATGGAATTTACTCCGCCGTCCCAATCAGAATGAACATGCAAATCGCCCCTTATATCCTGATAACCAATAAGAACAGGGAGCTTGTGTTTAAGGGCAGCTTCAATTTCCCCCTGATTTTCTCTTAATTCCGGCTCCATCCAATCCATATCCAAAGCCCGGTAAATATCTTCTTCGGTTTGGCTAGCCACCATCCTTGGCCCCCGGAACAACCCGTATTCTGAAAGCTTCAAACCCTTATCCATGGCAATCTTCCTGGTTTCAATATTATGCTCCTTAGAGCCCGTGAAATACTGCAAGGCCGCCCCGAAAGATTTTTTAGGCACGACCCTGATATCCATATCAAATCCGTCTTTCAGCCTGATGGAAGCTTTAGTCCCGCCCTTGGCCCAGATTTTGATAACTCCGGGCATCTTTACAAAATAGTCCATAATCGGGCTAGGGTTCGGAGAAATCACTAAAAAATCAACGTCGCCGATGGTTTCTTTTTTTCTTCTTAAAGAGCCGGCTATCTCTATTCTTTCCACTTCTTTCAAGCTTTTCAATTTTTCATAAATTTCTTTGGCTTTGGGCAGAATATCTCCCAATAAAAATCTGCCTTTGCTTTTTTTCAAAAAAGCGATGCCTTCCAAGATATTCTTTTCCATTTTTTCGCCGAAACCGAACAAAGAGGCGATTTTATGGGCTTTGGCCTGTTTTCCCAGGTCTTTTAAATTTTTTATCCCCAATTTCTGGTAAAGGATTTTAGCTCTCTTGGGTCCCATTCCTTCCACCCTGATTATCTCTTCCAAATCAATCGGGATTTTCTTTTTGAACCGCTGGTAATATTTGATTTTGCCGGTTTTAAGATATTCCTCAATGTGCAGGGCGATATTTTTGCCCACGCCCGGAATGCCTTGCAGAGCCTTAACCCCGCCTTTTTTGTAAATTTCTCCGACATTCTCTTCCATTGTTTCCAAATTAATAGCCGCCTTGCGGTAGGCAAAGGGCTTAAAAGCCACTCCATCCATTTCCAAGTAATCAGCCATTTCATAAAAGATTTTTGCGATTTCCTGATTTAACATGAAATTAAAAAGGTTTTTCGGAAGGCGGGATTCTGGGAGCGAAGCCGTCTTTTAAGAATATATTTTTACGGATCAAGAGCAGGGCGGAGGAGGATAATAAGCCGAAAATACTGACTAAAACAAAAACGATTTTAAAGCCAACTGCGCTAGCCAAAATCCCGCCAACAGCCCCGGCCAGGCCGGCGGCAAAGCCAATGCCCGTGCTTTCCATGCTCCAGGAAAAGGCCTCTCTGCCCTTGTCTATGTGCCTGGTAAATATCCCAGACCAAGTGGGGATAACGCAAGCCATGGCCAAACCCCTAACGGCCTCCAGGGTAAAAATATGCCAAGGCTGGGTGGAAAAGATATAACCCAAAGGAATTAAATTCGCCACGTACATTCCGATGATTAAAAACTGGAAATCGTCTTTCTCCCCGTGGTTTTTATCCAGTTGGTGAGCAATAAACGGCTGGACGATTGATTTGGTAATCCAATAAACAGACGCTACAAGCCCAACCATTTTTAAAGAACCGCCCTGAATTTGGCCGGTCAAAAATATGGCAAAAATCGGCGCCACAAGTCCCCAGCCCGACTGAAGCAGAAAATCGGAAGCGATTAAAATTTTAATAACTTTGTTGAGAGATTTAGGCATTTGCCATCAAATTTTTAATTTATTAAAAATGTAGATAGAAAAGAGATTTATCTCTTTGATTATTTTACCTGATTTTCGCTCAAAAATAAAACTGCCCCGAGCGAAGCCAAGGGACAGTTTTTTTAACTATGAAGAAATTTTGCTTCTATGGCTCTGATAAAATCAATCAGTAAAGGATCGTCTATTATTTCTTTAATCCATCTCATCCAGAGCCTGTGCTGAATTTTGCCGTGTTTTTTCCAATATTCCAAACCCTGTAAAAGATTTTCCATTTTATCAACCTGCCTGACGAATCTTCCTTCTTTACTCGACCCCTTTTCAAAATCCAACCAGAGATTTTTTATTTCCGCTCTGAAGCTCGGCGATAATTTAGCGATTAATTTATCCAGAGCCAGTGATTCCGTTCTGTGTTTATCTATGTGTTTTTTGATTTTAAGGGCAGGG
The DNA here is from genome assembly GCA_964635155.1 of uncultured Candidatus Saccharibacteria bacterium. Lineage (GTDB taxonomy): Bacteria > Patescibacteriota > Minisyncoccia > Minisyncoccales > CAZWNE01 > JBBTTI01. Next base: position 7,780 of record CAZWNE010000002.1, on the reverse strand, counting down.
GTGAATTTCGGCCAGCGCTTAAAAATCTCCATTATTTTTTCCTTGTCTTTTGTTTTGGGCAACAAGGGATCATAAGGAGTCAGATCGGGAGCATAAACTTCGCACAAATCGTGGACCAGGGCCATCTTAATAATTCTTTCCGTATTTAATTTCTTCATTTTCCCAAATATCCAGGATATAATAGTCATTCTAAAAATATGTTCGGCAGTAGTCTCCGGATTTTTAATATTGTGGAGCACCCAGCCCCGACGCCCTTTAGCCTTTAATTTTCCGACTTCAATAAAAAAATTAAGGATATCCCGCATGGAAAAAAAGAAGAAGGCCTCGCCTTCTTCTTAAATTATATTATATTTTATTTTTTTTATCTTATAAATTGTTTTAATCGGAGAGGAAACAACAACTTCGTCTCCAATTTTGTGGCCCAATAATTGCTGGCCAACCGGGGATTCGTTGGAAATTCTGCCCAAAGAAGGGTTGGCCTCCAGGGTGCCGACAATCGCAAATTCATCTGTCTGGCCGTCAACCTGCACCATGACTGTCGCCCCTAATCCTATGCTTTTTTGCCCGCCCCCGGAGGGCAGCTTGATTAGTTCGGCATTTTTCAAAATATATTCTAGGTCATTCAGCCGGGATTCTAAAAATTCCAAGTCCTCCCGAAAAGCAAGATATTCCGGATTCAAATCTTCGGAGTGCCAAATCTTAGGCACTTCGCCATTTGTTTTGGAAAGTTTGAGATTTCTTAAATCTTCGTACTCTTTCTTCATTCTCGCCAGCCCCTCTTTAGTTAGATAAAACTTTTTTTGTGCCATGTTTTTTTTAGAAAATCCCCTCTTGGGAAGGGGATAAATTCTTTAATATAATGTTTTTATCCCCTTAACGTATAACTGCGCCAAAAATAGCGGTCGAAAAAACCAATTTATAGGTATTAATTATTCTTTTTTTATTATTATTCTTTAACATAAAATAAGCCCCTATCTTTGTTTTTTAAACTATTACTAACCCTATGCTTTAGTTTACAAAACCAAGCAACCTTGTCAATAGGCGAGCTGGGGGTTCCAGGTTTTAGGAATGGTCGGCAGTTCCCCGACATTAACTTCAATGTGTTTTACTCCGGGCTCTCCCAATATCTCCCGGGAGATAAATTCGTCAACTCTTTTTAAGTTTGGCGCTAAAATTCCTATTGATAAATTATATTTGCCGGAGATCTTCACTAATTGGTAAACTAGGGGGGATTTTTGTAATTTCCTTACCAGCCAGGATATGGCTTCATTGCTGCCCTGCACTGTTATGTGGGCCGATATCGAATAAAATTTTTCAATATTCAAGCACCCCCGAATTTCCAAAATACCTCTTTTAATCAATTTCTCCACTCTTTGCTGAACTCCTACCGAGCTTAAACCTATTTCTTTCGCTATCTCCACGAAAGATTCTCTTCCGTTATCAGACAGGACTTTAAGAATTTTAAAATCTATCTCGTCTATTCCCGTTAAGTCGGGCTCCCGGAACATCAGCTCGTTGAATTTTTGATTTAATCCTCCTTTGAAAACTTTGATTAAATTTTTAATTTTTTCTTTTTTCCACTTATTCTTTAATGCTTTTTTGCCGGCGATGAAAACTATTGAACTTTCAAGAATTGTATCTAAAACTTTTAGCCTGTAAGCTCTTAAAATATTGCCGGTTTTGCTGAACTCCACTATGGCGTCAGCCATATTCCCTACTTTTGATTCATTCACTAAGGTGTCAGAAAAAATAACCTCAGCCGATATTTTATTTTTTTTCAAGAACTTCTTGGTGATATTGGGTATCCTGGTAATAATTCTTTTCCCCCGCAGGTCTTTTATTGATTTTATTTTTGAATCTTCTTGAACTGCCAAAACTATTTTTGTTTTTCCGACAATATATCTGTCGTCTTCCAAAACAACGAGCTCCTTTTGGCTTACCCCTGCTTCCACAAGAGAGGCGCGGGTGGCTATGCCAGCATCTAAAATTCCCTTCTGGATGAATGAAACGATCGTAATGGGCCGCAAGGGGACACACGCTATATCCGGATCATTTATTTCGACTTTTTCAATTTCCGGATGGAATTTTATATCATAACCAGCCCCTTTAAAAAGATTAATGGCGTCATCCATTATATATCCTATCGGAAAGCCAAAATTTATTTTTTGGTCTTTATTTTTCTTCATGAGATTGAAGTTTTTTATTCCTAAGAGCGCTATTGATTAATCTGATAGCATTTATTTTAATGAAACCTGTGGCATTTTTCGGGTCGTAGCCCCCCGCTACTTCCATGCTTGATTGGGCTTCGTCATATAAAGAAAACTGCGATTCCCTGCCGGCCATTATTATATTGCCCTTATACAAGGCCAATTTCACCTTGCCCGAAACAAATTCTTGGGTTTTATCAAAAAATGTTTTTAAAAGTTCCATCTCCGGAGAATACCAAAACCCGTAATAAATTGATTCGGCGAATTTCGGAATCAAACCGTCCCTTAAATGCATCACTTCCCTGTCCATGGTCAAACCCTCCAAATCCCTATGGGCGGCCATTAAAATAGTTCCAGCGGGCGTTTCATAAACTCCGCGGGATTTTACCCCGACAAATCTGTTTTCAGCCATATCTACCCGGCCAATGCCGTTTTTCCCAGCCAGCTCATTCAAGTAATTATATAAAGACAAGGGATCTTCTTTTGTTATGCCTTCTTTCGGGTTTTTCACTCTTATGGGATTGCCTTTCTCAAAATCAATTTCTATTTCCGTTTCTTGGTCGGGAGCTTTTTGAGGAGAAACGGTCATCTGGAACATAGTTTCTCTCGGCCTCCTCGAGGGGTCTTCTAATTCGCCGGCTTCATAGCTGATATGCATGATATTATCATCCGAACTCCAAGGCTCCGAGGCGGTTGCTTTTACCGGAATATCATATTTTTTAGCGTATTCAATTTCATCCGTCCTCCCTTGAAATTTATTTAAAAATTCTTCGTCTTTCCAGGGCGCCACAACTTTTATCCCCGGAGATAAAGTATAATAAGTTAATTCAAACCGCACCTGGTCGTTTCCTTTTCCGGTAGCGCCGTGAGCAACGATATTTGCCCCCTCTTTTTGGGCTATCTCTATCTGAGCCTTGGCAATCAGCGGCCTGGCCAAAGAAGTCCCAAGTAAATATCGACCCTCATAAACGGCATTGGCTCTTATCGCCGGAAAGATAAAATCTTTAATAAATTCTTCCTTTAAGTCTTTTAAATAAAACTTTGAGGCGCCGCATTTCAACGACTTTGCTTTTACCGCCTCAAAATCCTCTTTTTGGCCCAAATCAGCTATATAAGCTATAACGTCGTAGCCCTTTTGGACCAGCCAGTGTAAAATTACCGAAGTGTCAAGGCCGCCGCTATATGCTAAAATTAATTTTTCTTTTACCATATTTGTAAATTATTAGTATTTTTTATTTGAATATTCTTTAGAAATTTTATTATACGCCTCCCTAAAGGGGACCTTCTTTTTTACTAAATCATAAACTTCTTCGGTCGCATAAATTTCCTCCGTTAATCCCTGGCTGCACTTTTCTTTATCCACTTTCAAGTTTTTAATTATTAATTTCATAATAGCTAAACTCTCTTTTGTCATCTCTAATCCCTTTATAGTCGGCTCTTTGGTAAGTTGCAAGTCCCGGTTATAGCCCGACAGAAGATTGCCGATGATATTTTCGACTTGGGAATTATAAGAAACGATAACGTAATATTTTGCCCTTAACAATTCTAAAACGTCGGGATTTCTCTTGTGGGGCATAATGGAGCTACCCGTACAGAAGGCATCAGGTATTCCAAAATAGCCGAGTTCGGGTATCGTAAAAATAATCAAATCTGAGGCAATTTTGTTCAGATCGAACATTATTTGGATTAAAGCGTGGAGTACGGTTGAAGCAAACTTCCCCCGGCTGTTTTGGACGTAAATGGGATTTTTTTGGACTTTTTTAAAACCCAGTAATTTGGCAGTGTATTCTCTTTCCACGTTCATGGGAAGGCCGTAACCGGCTCCAGTTCCTAAGGGCGATTGGTCAATTAAATCTAACGTAAAATCAAGCAGTTTAAGATTATCATCCATTGATTCAATAAATGAATTGCCCCATAAAGCAATTGAAGAGGGCATCGCCTTTCTGCTATGCGTATAACCCGGAAACTTTATTTTCCCGTATTTTTTGACGAATTTCCTGATTTCTCCGGTTAAATCTTTGGCTGAATTTCGGCAATTCGTTAATTCGTCCTTATAATACAATACCAGGGCGGTTAGTACTTGGTCGTTTCTCGACCTGCCCGTATGTATTTTCTTACCTAAAAGTCCTAATTTTTTAATGAGATGATTTTCAATGGCCGCATGGCAATCTTCTTCTTCTTTCAAAATTATAAATTTTCCTTTTTTGTTAAGGCGGATTATATTATTAAGTTCTTTAATAATTTTTCTCAATTCTCCGCCAGCCAAAATATTTACTTTATTAAGCATCTTTGCGTGAGCTATGGAACCCAAACAGTCATATTCGACTAATTTTTGGTCCAAAAGATAATCTTCACCAACTGTGAAGTTTTCTACTTCTTTATTCGGCTTATACGCATTCCAGAGTTTCATATTTTTACCCATAATTAAAGTATCCTACTCTCGCAAAAAATGTCAATGACCAATGGCCAGCCAGAAAGAACGGCTTTAGATTTTGATTTTATAATTTTATTCATCTAAAATAGATTCGCAGCTATGATTGAAACTGCCGAGCAAACATGAAAATTATTCTGACCAAAAATATCGGTTTTTGTTTCGGGGTTAAAAGAGCATTGGAGCTTTCAGAAAAATCTCTTAAAAAGGGCAGGAAACCAGTCTATTTTTTAGGCGAGGTTATCCATAACGAAAGAATAACTCGCGAAATAAAAAAGAGGGGGGGAAAATTTATCTCTAACCCGAAAGAGGCAAAATCAGGAACCTTGTTGATAAGAGCCCACGGTGTACCGCCTCTCCCATCCCTGAAAAACCTTCTCATTGTTGACGCAACCTGTCCTTTGGTCAAAAAAGCCCAGGCTGCCGCCCAAGCTTTGTTTAGGAAAAGTTATCGGGTAATTATCATCGGAGACAAAAGGCATCCTGAAATAAAAGGAATAAATGGCCATATCAAAAACAAGGCGATTATTATTAATAACGAAAAAGAGGCCAAAGAATTAAAAAAACTGGGAAAAATCGGCGTAGTGGCTCAAACCACCCAGGATAGCAAAAAAGTTAAAGAAATTTTAGATATTTTAAGGAAAAAAACTGAGGAATTAAAATGGATAGATACTCTTTGCCCCCAAGTTTCTCTCCGCCAAAAAGAACTCCATTATTTATCGAAAAAAACTGACGGAATTTTGGTTATCGGCTCTTCCGCTTCGGCAAACACTAAAAAACTCGTTGAAATTGCCGGAGAAAACAAGAGAAACGCCTGGCTTATTAATTCAGCAGAAGAATTAAAGAGATTAGAGCTCAATAAAATTCGTGTTTTGGGGGTAGTTTCCGGAACGTCGACTCCTGATTTTGTCGTAAAAGAGATTATTGACAAATTAAAAACATTAAAGTAGAATAATTTATCGTGGCTCTTTCTTAGAACGGCGCGAAAGGAGAAGTAAGCAATTGATTGAATTTGAAAGACTACCCGGAAATTGGAGGGAAAAAGCGAAGCAGCTCTCTGGAGCAACGGCCGCCGATTACATTAGATGGGGCGGCCCCAAAAAGATATGGGTAGACGATAACTGCCCAATGCAAATATCCATCGTCGTCGTTGATGAAGAACTCCGAGTCTATCGCATAGACGATTTCATCATAACCAATCTTGTTTTGCTCTCTTCCAACCTACCCCCTATCTCAGCCGAACTGCATGCCAGCACTTCTGAATCCCCACCTCTTAACTAGAGAGTGGGGATATTTTTTTCAAAAATAAAAAGCCCCGAGCGGGGCTTTTTAGTTTTGATCAAAAAGATTTATCTTTGAAATCTGTCTGATCTCTTGTTCCTCCAGCATTCTCTGCAGTAGATAGGTCTGTCGGCAGCCGGCTCAAAGGGCAGCTCGGTAATCTCCGCTGCACACTCTGAACACTTCCAGTTGCCTTTGATCATCTCCCTCGGAGGGAAGTCCCTTTTGGGACCAAAATCTTTAAAGGCCATAATAAATATGTGACTCTAATGTGAATAGAACGACCTTTTAACCCTAAATTAGAACAGCTACTTTAAGGATATTTCTATTATAGACGAATAATCTGGCAAGTCAAGGGCTTTATGCTTTAACTATTTTGTTATTATCAAAACCTTAGAAATTGTAGTATAAGTTTTTTTCTTAAAAGTGAAAATTATTTCATCTTTGGGCGACACTGTCACCTCATTGAAAAATTGGTCAATTTTCCCAAAAACAAAATCAAAATCTCTTTTGAGTTTCCAGCTTTGTTCTGGGTTATTTTTATCTGCAAGGATCACAAATAAGCGGTTATCTGCGCCGAAGCGTTGCGCACCTTGGTTTTCATACATCCAAATTGCCAGTTGGCGAGGATTTTTAATCGCCTCATCAATTGAATAACCGCGCGGCAAGTAAGTTGTTTTTAAATCAAACGGCTGCCCATTAAAGAAGATATCAACGCCAAAGTTATTTTTAAGCGTAGGTACTATTTTGGGGTGTAAACCAATATGATCTTCAATCAAAACAGTAGTCCAGTGATTATACCAAGTCGCTATAACATAGGAAGTTACATCATCGTGTAGTTTACTTTTAACGCCGCTGATCAAATCTTGGTAACGGAAAAATTTTCTGACATATTCCACCTGAATTTTTTGGTCTAATTGTCCTTGCACTACGCCCCAGTTGAAATCCGTAACTTTTTGAACTTCCTCAATAAGCTCACTATTAGAAATCAACTTTTGCCGTTCTTTAACTTGCGATTGATATTTCGTCTTAATAAAAGAATCAATTTTATTCTGGGGGAGGCTGATGAGTTTTTTGATAAGATCACTTGCGTTACCTTTCGGATCAATGCCAACGCTAGCCGCAAGCTCTTTCAAGTCATCGGCTTTTACGGCTTTCAATTTTAAGTTTGCCAATTCTTTTTCGCTGACTAACATAGTTTATGCTTTTTTGAAAACTAAAATATATTCGTGCTTAAAAATATAAAATCCGCCCACAAGCGCGCGATAACGCCACAGATGTTCCTGATTTAATTTTGCGCGGTTATTTACCATATTTTTTACGAGAATACTTTTGAGTTTTAGACCCCGGCCACGCTTTAACGTTTCTTGCATGAGATAAAAGCCAAGCGGTATCAATTCGCTATTTGTGTACTTGTCACCAATAACAATAGCTAAATATCTATTTCTGTCCAACAAGTCAGAAAAGTTTTCTATCACATCACCAAACCTTGAGGTAAATTCTTCAACTGTCGCGGCATTACACAAGTCCTCTTTTTTATTGCTGAATTTTATTATGTCGTGATATGGGGGGTGTAAAATAATCATGTGGACGCTTTTTTGGCCATTCTTTTTAAGAATATCCAAAACTTTTTCTCGCGCTTCTTTTGTCGTACTATCGGCAACGATAACTTCCGTAAAAACCTTCCCGCCGTTCGGAAGTTCACTATTGATATTTTGCATTGCTACACGCGCGACTTCCGGTATAAGTTCAATGCCTATACCGTGCCGTCCCAACCTTTTTGATTCAATAAGGGTTGTTCCGTGACCCAAAAAAGCGTCCAAGACAACATCGCCTTTTTTGGTAAATCTCCGCATCATTT
>CAZWNE010000001.1:73303-81663 GCA_964635155.1 uncultured Candidatus Saccharibacteria bacterium | reverse complement strand
CAATGAGCTCTAAAACTTAGAGCTCATTTTTTATTTTTTTTGAAGTTTGCCCCTTGTGGATAACTTTCTTGACTTTGGCGTTGTATAATAAAAAAAGTCGACATCTAAATAAAAAATATCAATAACTTTATAATATGGATAAAAAAATTTTAATTGCGGCGGTTGTGGCAATTATCATAGCTGGCGGGGCGGCTTATTTTGCTTATAGTTTCGGTTATCAAAAAGGCCATACGGCCGGCGTGGAAACTGGCCGGGCCGCGGCTCAAAGCGAAGCCGGCGCAGCCGTAACTAATCCTTTAGAGAAATTGCCCTCAACTAATCCTTTTGAAAATACGGTTAATCCCTTTAAGGATTTATACAAAAATCCTTTTAAATAGCGAACTTTTACGGATTTATCCTCATCGCCAATAAACATATGTTTAATAAAAAAATTTATTTTATAGGTCTAGGGATAACGGTTTTGGTATTTTCTGCGATTTTAGTTTCTGCGCAAGAAGAGGACCCTTTTGCCGATATTGTTTATCCGGTGGCAGAACTGGGAAACTGCACCGATAAAAATGATTGTTTAAATTACTGCGATAATCCCGACAATATGGAGGCTTGTTTGAATTTTGCTGAAGAAAATAATTTAATGCCAAAAGAAGATATCGAAATGGGAAAGAAAATGCTGGCCGCGGGAGAAACGACGGGCCCTGGCGGCTGTCAGGGAGTGGAAGAATGCGGAGATTATTGCGATGATATTTCCAATATCAAAGAATGCGTGGCCTTTGCCCAAAAGCATGATTTGATACCAGCCGACGAGCTTGAGGAAGCAAAAAAAGTTGTTGCGGCTTTAGATAGGGGCGTTCAGCCGCCTCCTTGCAACAGCAAAAGCGAATGCGATGATATCTGCACTAAGCCTGAAAATATGAAAGCTTGTCTTGTTTTCGCTAAAGAGGCGGGTCTAATGCCGCCCGAAGAAGCGGCCGAAGCTGAAAAAGTTTTAGCTGCGATTGAAAAAGGAGTGGTTCCGCCGCCTTGCGGAGGGAAAGACAAGTGCGATGAATATTGCAGTCAGCCGGAAAATTTCGAGGGATGCGTAACCTTTGCCGAAGCGGCTGGTTTTATGTCGCCTGAAGAAGCCACGATGGTCAGAAAAACCGGAGGCAAGGGTCCGGGCGACTGCCGGGGAAAAGAACAATGCGAAAAGTTTTGCGAAGACCCGACTAATGGCGAAGTATGTTTGAATTTTGCCATAGACAACGGTTTTATGTCGCAAGAGGAAGGCGAACAGGCCAAGAAAATGTTGGCCGCGGGAATGAATATCATGGCCGGAGGGCCTGGCGGGTGCAAGGGTAAGGAGGAGTGCGAGACATTTTGCGATGATATGGCCAATATGGATGAGTGCGTTAGTTTTGCCGAAAGGGCCGGGATGATGAGCCCTGAAGATGCGGCCAGAGCGAGAAAAATGGCAGAAATGGGTATTCAAGGCGGCCCTGGCGGATGCAAAGGAGAAGAAGAATGCCGTAGTTTTTGCGAAGATCCGGCCAATGGCGAAACCTGTCTTAATTTTGCTATTCAAATAGGCGAAATGAGCCCCGAAGAAGCGGAACAAGCTAGGAGGGGCGCGGAAGCTATGATGCAAGGGGGGCCTGGCGGTTGCCGAGGAGAGGAGTGTCGGACTTATTGCGATGACTCTTCTCACAATGAAGAATGTCTAAATTGGGCTTTGGAATCCGGGATGATGCCGCCCGAAGAAGCCGAAAGAATAAATGAGATGCGCGAGCAGATGATGCAACAGGGCGAAGAATTTGATGGAGAAAATTTTAAGGGTGAAGATTTTGGGCCTGGGCCGGGTGGCGTGCCGCCTGAGGGATTTGAGCAAATGATGCCAGGAGGTATGGGCCCTGATGGATTTACCCAACCGCCTTCTGAAGAACAAATGCAGCAAATAAAACAGCAAATGGAGCAGCAGATACAGCAACAGATGCAGCAACAAATTCAACAGCAGATGCAGCAGCAGGCTCCGCCGCCTTCAGCCGAACAGCCGCCCCAGTCATTTCAAAATAGAGCCCAAAATTTCCTCGGGAGTCTAAAAGACAATCTGCTTGGAAGATAAAAATATATTTTGATTTAAACCCGATGTTGCGACGCCTTAACATCGGGTTTCGTCTTGATATAATAAGATAGTTTTGATATAAATATGACAATGCCTAAGATTTTAAGAAAAATTATTTTTTTATTTTTTAGTTTAGTTCTGCTGGCGGCGGTTTTTTCCGGCGGCTATTTTTTCGGCAAATCCAGCGTTAAGCCGGAAATTATTTTTGGCATCCAAAATCCTGAACTGGGCTTGCCCTTGGGTGCCGATTTTTCCATTTTTTGGCAGGCCTGGGCGATTTTACAAGAAAGATTCGCCAATAAAGATAAATTAGACATTCAAAAAATGATTTACGGAGCAATTTCCGGCATGGTCAAGTCATTGGGCGATCCCTACACCGTATTTTTTCCGCCTCAAGAAAATAAAAAATTTCAGGAAGAAATTAAGGGCTCTTTTGAGGGAGTTGGCATGGAGGTGGCAATTAAAAAAGATCAGCTTCAAGTTGTCGCTCCGTTGGAAGGGACTCCGGCTCAAAACGCCGGCTTAAGGGCTGGAGACAAAATTTTATCAATAAATGGAACCTCTACTACCGACATGCTCTTGGAAGAAGCAGTCCGTTTAATAAGGGGAGCGAAAGGAACGGCCGTTACTCTGACAATTTTCAGAAAGGGCTGGGATAATTCCAAAGAGATTAAAATTATTAGAGACGTCATTCAGATTCCTTCGTTGAAATTGGAGTGGCGAGACGATGAAAAAATTGCTTATATAAAACTCTTTCAATTTTCCGCTAAAGCCGCAAACGATTTTGCCGAAGCGGCCGTTAAAATTTTGAACAGCCGGGCAGAAAAAATTATTTTAGATTTAAGAAATAATCCCGGGGGATATTTGGAAATTTCTCAAGAAATCGCCAGCTGGTTCTTGTCTTCCGGGCAAATTGTGACGATTGAGGACTTTGCCGGAAAACAAGAGCAGAAAATTTATAAAGCCAATGGCCACCCTTGGCTGGAAAAATATCCTTTAGTGGTTTTAATAAATCAAGGGTCAGCGTCGGCTTCGGAAATTCTCGCCGGCGCCTTAAGAGATAATCGGGGAATAAAGCTGATTGGAGAAAAATCTTTTGGCAAGGGTTCTGTGCAGGAGCTTGAAGATTTGCAAGGAAACTCTTCTTTAAAAATCACCGTTGCCCACTGGCTGACTCCATCGGGCAGGCTTATTTCGGAAGTCGGATTGGAGCCGGATATTAAAGTGGAAATGGCTGAACAAGATTATGAAAACGAAAAAGATCCCCAATCGGATAAAGCCCTTGAAATAATCAGAGATTTAAAATAGAATAAAACAAATGAAGGTTATCTTGCTTAAAGATATAGAAAAAATAGGGAAAAAATACGAAGTTAAAGAAGTCGCTTCGGGCCACGCGAGGAATTTTTTAATTCCCAATGGTTTTGCCAAGGTTGCGACAAAAGAGGCAATAACATGGCTGGAAACTCAAAAAGAAATTGAAGCTAAAAAAGCCGAAGAGGAATTAAAGACATTCCAAGACAGGGCGACCGCTCTGGATGGCCAAGAGTTTACGTTTGCGGTAAAAGTCGGAGATGAAGGCCAGTTATTCGAGTCGATTAACGTCCAGAAAATTGCCGAGAAATTAAAGGAAGGGGGCTTTGAGATTAAAAAAAGCCAGATTATTTTGGAAGAACCGATTAAAAGTTTTGGAGAATTTCCCGTTAAGATTAAACTGGAGCATAATTTGGAAGCAGAAATAAAAATCATTATCAGCGAGGGCGATGAATCTAAAGATTCATCTTTACCTTCGTCCCGCAAAGCGGGACTCGGTGAATAATTATGCCAAGATATATTTTTGTGGCGGGCGGGGTGATGTCCGGAATCGGTAAAGGAGTGACAACGGCTTCTATCGGGAAAATTTTGCAAAGCAAGGGATTTAAGGTAACTGCCGTTAAAATTGATCCTTACGTTAATATGGATGCTGGCACTATGAATCCGATAGAGCACGGAGAGGTTTTTGTCACCGACGATGGGACCGAATGCGACCAGGATGTGGGGAATTACGAAAGATTTTTAGGAGAAAATTTAACCACGGATAATTATATTACCACTGGCCGGGTCTATGATACTGTTATTCGCAAGGAAAGAAATTTAGAATACGGCGGAAAATGCGTTGAAGTAGTGCCCGATATCCCAAACGAAGTTATTTTTCGCATCAAAAAAGCGGCCAAGATTTCCAAGGCCGATTTTATTTTGATTGAAATCGGCGGCACGGTAGGGGAATACCAAAATCTTCTATTTTTAGAAGCGGCCAGGATGATGCGCCTGCAGGAGCCCAAAAATATCCTTTTTGTTTTAATCAGCTATTTGCCGGTGCCGGAAATGATTGGAGAAATGAAAACAAAACCAACTCAAACGGCCGTAAGACTTCTCAACGAAGCGGGTATCCAGCCAGATATTATTATCGCCCGATCTAAGGTTTCCGCCGATCAGATCCGCAAAAGAAAAATTTCTATTTTCTGCAATGTCCACGAGGAGGATGTCATTTCCGCTCCGGATGTCGAATCGATTTACGAAATTCCGGTTAATTTTGAAAAAGATAATTTAGGAAAAATAATTTTAAAAAAATTTAATTTAAAATCCAGGAAGGAAAACCTTCAAGATTGGCGGAAATTGGTCAAAATCATCAAAACCGCAAAGAAGAAAGTGAAAATCGGCATTGTCGGCAAATATTTTGAAACAGGGAGTTTTATTTTAGCCGATTCTTATATTTCCGTCATTGAAGCCGTAAAGCACGCCGCTTTTTTTTATAAAGCAAAGCCGGAATTAACCTGGCTGTCTTCGGAAGCCTATGAAAAAACTCCGGGAAAATTAAAAGAATTGAAAAGCTTTGACGGTATTATTGTTCCGGGCGGATTTGGCAGCCGAGGAGTAGAGGGAAAAATAAAAGCGATTGAATTTTGCCGGAAAAACAAAATTCCTTATTTGGGTCTGTGCTTTGGCATGCAACTGGCGGTGGTGGAGTTTGCCAGATCTATCTGCCGCATGAAAGACGCCAATACCACGGAAATCGTCAAACACTGCAAATACCCGGTTATTGACGTAATGCCCGAACAAAAAGCTTTGCTTCAGGAAAAAAGATACGGCGCCACAATGCGCCTGGGAGCTTATCCTTGTTTGGTTAAAAAGGGGACAAGGGCTTATTCGGCTTACTTTAAAAGTCGTTGGGGCAAAGAAACTAAAAAGGGCGATATTCTGGTCGCCGAGCGCCATCGCCATCGCTATGAGCTTAATAATGAGTTTATAAAGGATTTAGAGGTTAAGGGGCTGATAATATCTGGGATTAATCAAGAGAGGGACTTAATTGAGATAATTGAACTTAAAAACCATCCGTTTTTTGTTGCCAGCCAATTCCACCCTGAACTAAAATCCAGGCCTTTGGACCCGCATCCTTTGTTTAGAGAATTTGTCAGAGCGTGTTTAAAATAGAATTTAACGCACTTCAACTATCTTGGAGATTCGCTGAGAGCCGTCGTATTTTTTTCTTCTTTTGGTGACAAAATAGACAGTGCCTTCTTTCAAAGCGAAAAGAGTGTCGTCTCCACCTTGGCCGACGTTTTTTCCCGCCCTGAATTTAAGGCCTCTTTGGCGAACCAAAATTTGGCCAGCTTTCGTTTTTTGGCCGTGAGAAAGTTTTATTCCTAAATATTTTGGCCGGGAATCCCTGCCTAAAGTAGAAGATGAAACCGATTTTGTTTTCGCCATGAATTTATGTTAGCAAAATTAATAAACTTTATCAAGATCCATCAAGCTGATATAATATTAGTTGTTGGCGTAATGCTTATTTCTTTGCTTTCTTTTGCTATGGGGTATATTTTTGCAAAACAGCAAGTATGCGTATAGCTATAATTGGCGCCGGAATAACGGGATTGTATCTGGCGTGGAAATTAGCTGGAAGGGGAGAGGAGGTGACAATTTTTGAAAAAAGAGAGAAAATCGGCAAAGAGGCCTGTTCGGGCCTTTTTTCTGACAGGATTTTGAAATTTATTCCCCAAAGCAAAAATTTAATCCAAAATAAGATTGATTATGCTTTAATCAACTTTCCTGAAAAAACTTTAAGGATTAAATTTTCCCGGCCGTTTTTCGTTATGAATCATTCGGAATTGGACAGAGTAGCAGCTGTTTTAGCTGAAGAAAGGGGAGCCAAGCTTATTCTGGGACATACTGGGCAAGTAGAGGGATTTGACAGGATTATCGGCTGTGACGGCGCTTTGTCTCAAACAAGAAAGGATTTGGGGTTGAAAGACCCTGAGTTTTATTCAGGGATTCAAGGATTTATCCAGGAAGAAGACGCTTCGCATTATGTGGAAACCTGGCCTACCAGATCGGGTTTTATCTGGAGAATTCCAAGGGGCGATAAGGTGGAATACGGCATAATGGAAAAAATAGGCGATGAGGATAAATCCTCATCTTCACCCTTCGCTGCGGCTCGGGTTTTTGACCAATTTTTAAGAAAAAATAATCTTAATTTAGAGGGCATAAAGTCAGCTTTAATACCCCAGGGCTTGATTGTTTCTCAAAATCCAATAATTGCTCTTTGCGGAGACGCCGCCGGGCTGACTAAGCCCTGGTCTGGCGGCGGAGTTATTTGGGGATTAATCGCGGCTGATTTGCTCTTGAAAAATTTTCCAGATTTTATAAGATATCAAAAGGAGTTAAAATCCTTATTTTTGCCAAAAATAATTGTTTCAAAATTAGCTAAGAAATTGGTTTATTTTTTTGGCAATAATCTTTCTTGGTTGTTGCCTGAAAATTATAAAATTGAAAGCGATTTTTTAATCTAAGTTATTATGGATTCAAATTTTCCTAAACATATAGCTATTATTCCCGATGGCAACCGGCGGTGGGCAAAAAAGAAAAAATTTCAACCGTGGATAGGCCATCAAAAGGGCGTTGAGAGCTTTGAGAACGTCTTGGAAAGAATTTCGGAATTAAAAATTCCTTACACTACTTTCTGGGGCGGTTCCTGGGATAACTTAACAAAAAGGCCGAAGCTTGAAATAAATTTTTTAATTAAATTATATAAGAATCAGTTTGAGAGAATAATAAAAGATAAAAGAATCCACAAAAACAAGGTTAAGATTGATGCCTTGGGCCGCTGGAGAGAAATTTTCCCGGAAGAAACCCAAGAAGCGATTAATAAAGCGATAGAGGGAACAAAAAATTATAACAAAAATTTTCTTACATTCCTCCTGGCTTACGACGGGACAGATGAGATGGTTGATTGCGTTAAAAAAATTGTAAAACAAAATAATCCCCAAATTGATCACAATATAATTAAAGAAAATATTTGGACAAAAAATTTGCCGCCGGTTGATTTGGTTATCAGAACTGGTTGCGAGGGAGATCCTCATTTGTCGGCAGGTTTTATGATGTGGGATACCGCTTATGCTCAACTTTATTTCACCGAAACGCTTTTCCCTGATTTCGGCCCGAAGGATTTAGATAAGGCCCTGGCAGACTATGCCAAACGGCAAAGAAGATTCGGTAAATAATAAAAAAACGGAGGACAGACCTCCGTTTTTTTAGTCGCAGCAAGCTCGTAAGCCGAATTCGTATTTATCTACCAGAAGGCCGTCTTTATCTCTTAAATAAAGAGTGTCAAATTCGTTGGTCCAGGAAAAAATTTCTTTATATATGCGGTCAAGATAAATGTGCCATTGATTACTAAAAAAATCTTGATCTGCCTGATAATTTGCAAAACAGCCGTTGTAATTTAAATTCGCGTTTAAATAAGACATGCAATTCCCGTCTTTTAAGAGTTCATACTTGGCCAGGCCTTCGGATGTTGGCATTTGGCAGGAGTTTAAAATATTTATATATTCTTTGCACCAAAAAGAAAGGTAAGAGGGGAGTTTGTCGACTTGAGGCCGGGGGCAGGCTTGGGGCAGGGGAATGGTAAAATTGCGGGAGCCGGATAAATAACCCAGGCATTTATTGGGCCGGAAATTTTTATCTCTTTCCAAAAAGGGATTTGGGTCGCTGGAAAGAAAAATTATGCTCCCTGATTTTACAATGATATCTTGGAACAAAAGGGCGGGCGAGAGGGGATTAATCTGTTCCATGCCTTTGGGAATCAAAAAATTTCCAGTTTTAGTTTTCATCTCCCAGCCCGTAATGTTTATTTTTTCATTTTGCTGGAAATTAGCTGTTAAAGTTATCAAAGAGGGGGCGGATAAGGTTTGTTTTCTGATGTTGGAAATTTTTACTTTGCCGGAATAAG
>CAZWNE010000001.1:51842-73293 GCA_964635155.1 uncultured Candidatus Saccharibacteria bacterium | reverse complement strand
TTGGGTTTTATAGCTGAAGTGTCTGACTGTGTATCTCGGTCAAACCAGCTGGCAATTTCGGGCTGAATTTTTTTAAAAAGATAAAAAGCGCCAATGCCGATAATGATAATAAAAATTAAAACCTGCTGCATAGGAATATATTACTGGGCATATTATTTATTTAAGCACAAAATAGCCAAAATTCCAAATTTAATATTTACTTTTTTTAATATTGACAAGGAGTTTTATTGCATTATAATAACAATAAAGAGGGGGCAAAAGAGATTGCAAAAAGCGAGCATGATTGCTCGGACAAATAATGCAAATTGACCAGAGACCGTACGGTTATTAGAGATCCTGTTCTCTAATAGGGAGTTGTACTGCCCATAATGATTGGGATCGTGTCATCCCTTAGGTAACTCTCTAACCCCCTCTCCTTTTTAGTACATTTAGAATGTCAGAGTTCTCCTTTCCACAGGGGGGGGAGAGAAATTGACGTTTTCCCATCGTCAGTTTTTCTCCCTCCGTTTTTTTTTGGTTTTAAATAGCGTATTAATATTGTGCGACATTTAAGATAGAAGAAAATTGTGGATTTTTTGGCGATGAAGTAGCGACTTCATCTTCACCTTCGTCCCGCTTCACGGGACTCGGTTTTTGAGTTTTTACCGAGAGAATGAAACTGGCGGTGAACGTCGCGAAGGCGTTTATTTGTTACGTGAGTGTAGATTTGCGTAGTGACGATATTTTTGTGGCCCAAGAATTCCTGGATGGTTCTTAAATCAACTCCTTGCGACAATAAATCCGTGGCATATGAATGCCTTAAAGTATGCGGAGTGGTAAAGAAGGGGACACCTGCTAGAATTGCGTACTTTTTAACGATTCTTTCTATGGATCTTGAGGTTAGGCGGGCGTCGGCGTCGTTCCTGGCGCGGTAATGAATAAATAACGCTTTGTCTTTGTCGGTTCTAGCGGCTAAATATTTTTTCACCCATTCTAAAGCCCTTTCCGAAAAATAAACCGTGCGGGGATGCTTGCCCTTGCCGATAATGCCGAGCTCCAAATCCTTTTTATTATTCAAGTTGGCAAATTGCTCGCGGTTCAGGGCAACAAGTTCGGCTATTCTTAGGCCGGTTGAGAAAAATGACTCCAAAATAGCCCGGTCTCTAAGGCCCGTAAGATTATTAGCGTCGGCAGCCAGCAAAAGTTTCTCAACCTGCTCTAAACTAAGAAATTTAATCGTTTTTTCAGCCTCAACTGCCTTTGGGAGCTGTATTTTGTCGGAAGGCAGTGATTCTATGTCTTTAGCCGTAAAATAGCCCAAAAGAGCCCTTAAAGCGATAAGATAGTAGTTCTGGGTGAGCTTTTTAAGGGATTGGCCGTTTTTGCCCTGAAAACGGCTTAAATAGAGGCGATAATCCCAAATATCTTCGGCCGTAAGCTGGTGAGGCAGTAGATCCTTCTTTTTTACGCCTTTTAGCCACAGAATGAATTTTTGGAGGTATCTTTGGTAGTTTTCCTGGGTTTTATTGGAAAGGCCTTTTTCAATCTCGCAATAATCCAGAAAGTCGGGGATATATTTAATTATGGGGACGTTAGATTTCTTCATATACCGAGTTTTTATTTCAATAAGTTCGATGAGATAAATCTCATCTCTCGCTCAATTTATATTTATCCATCGAACTTCGAAATGAAATAAATATTTCATTGAGCAAACGAAGGTGAAGATGAAGGCAAACCCTGAAAGGGGCAAACTTCATCGCCCGTGTTTATATATCGGAAATGTCGCTTAACCTACATTGTGCGACTATATCTATATTGATAATAACAGGCCGAAAGGGCCTGTCAAGCTGTCTCCCCTGCGCTTAAAGGGCAGATTTTATTTGATTCTTAATAAAATCGATTAGTTTTCCTATCCAAGGAGTAATCAAATTTTTGTAGAAATTAAGATCGGCTTGGAATAGGATTAAGAAATCCGATTTAAACTCTGACCAGGAGGGGTGCTGAAAAAAGCCGGCAAATTGGCTGATTGGCGCTTTTCCCATAAAAACAGGCACCAGTAGGAGAATTAAAAATAAAATGATAAGTCTTTTAATGTCCATATATTGAATCCTGTTATTATTTTAGCAAGTAATTTTTAGTCAAGCAAGTTTATTGCCTGCTTAATCCTTGTCAAGGTTTTTTCCTTGCCCAGGACATCCGCCACGTCAAAAGGCCCGGCCGAGGCCTGCTGGCCTGTCAGGGCCGCTCTTAGAGGCCATAAGACGCGTCCCCTATCGCCCGACTTCTCGGCTTCTTGCATCAAAATATCTTCCAGATTTTTTTTATTCCAATTTTCATTTTTAATTTTTTCTAAAATATTTTCCGTTTTTTTCAAACTTTGTTTTATTTCTTTATCTGGCATATCTTTCCATTTTAACAATCCCCTATCATATTCTATGTCATTGAAGAAAAATCCGGCCAGCTCTCTTATTTCCGATAATTTTTTCAATCGCTCCTGATAAATTAAAACAATTTTCTGCAGATATTTTATATCCGTAATCTCGCCCAAATAAGGCAGGCATAATTCCGCCAGTTTTTCAGGCGCTCTGTGTCTGATGTAAAAACCGTTTAAAAAGTCCAATCTTTTAATATTAAAGACGGCTCCTCCTTTTTGGACTTTTTCCAAGGAAAATTCTTTAACCAAGGATGCCAAAGAATAGATTTCCCTTTCATCTCCCGGATTCCATCCCAAAAAAGCCATAAAATTTACTAAGGCCTCGGGCAGGTATCCCTGGGCGCGGTATTCTTGAACCGCAACTGCGCCGTGCCTTTTTGAGAGCTTGGTTCGGTCTTCGCCTAAAATCATCGGTAAATGAGCGTATTCGGGCCGAGAAAATCCCAAAGCTTCTTGCAATAAAATTTGTTTTGGCGTATTGGAAAGGTGGTCTTCGCCGCGGATAACATGAGAAATTTTCATTTCAAAGTCGTCGATCGCTCCGGCCAGAGCGAATAAAGGATACCGCAAGTTTTTAGCTATGACTATGTCCCCTGCCAGGCCCATGTCAAACTCCAATTCTCCGCGGATAATATCTTTAAATTTCACTTTTTTGGGCTCGACTTTAAATCTGATGACAAAAGGTTTTTTTTCTTTTAATTTTTTTTCAATTTCTTCTTTCGGTAAGTCGCGGCAAGCGCCAGAATATTTGGGTATCGCCCCCCGGCTCAACTGCTCCTGTCTTCTGGCTTCCAACTCTTCCTCGGAACAAAAACAATAATAGGCCTTATTTTCTTGGCAAAGTTTTTTAATATATTTTTCATAAATTTCAAGCCGTTCGCTTTGCTTGTACGGCCCTTCATCCCAATTAAGCCCTAGCCACTTCAAGCTTTCTAAAATATCTTTTTCAAATTCTATTGTTGACCTTTCAACGTCCGTATCTTCTATTCTCAAAATAAAACTGCCTTGATTTTTTTTGTCGAATAAATAATTGAAAAGCGCCGACCTGTCATTGCCGAGGTGAAACAAGCCCGTCGGCGACGGGGCAAACCTTACTCTGACTTGCCCTTGTTTTATTAAACTTAAATCTCCATCCATTTCCCTATTTTATAATATATTCGGCAATTATTTTAGCGGCTTCCGGTCTGGCGAATTCTTTGGCCGCTTTTGACATCTTTTCCAATTCTTTGGGATTAGAAAAAAGAAATTTTAATTTTTCTAAAAAGAAATTAGGGGTAAAATTGGGCTCTTCTAAAACAACGGTGGCTCCCTGTTGGCTAAAAGCGTAGGCGTTTTCCACTTGGTGGTTTTGGGCGGATTCTGCTAAAGGGATTAAAATACTTGGTTTTCCCAAAGCGGCAATCTCAAAAATACTCCCCGAACCCGCCCTTGAAACGATTAGGTCGCAAACAGCATAGGCCTGCTTTAACACTTCTTCTTTGAAAAAGGGAACGGCGTGGTATAAATCTTCTGAATCTTTATTAACTACCACTTTGGATTCGGCTTTAATTTGGTCGGCATTTCTTTCTCCAATTTGATGTATTATTTCAAAATCTTGCAGGAGTTGAGGAAGAGTTCCCAGAATTTTATCATTTATTCTTTGGGCGCCTTGAGAGCCGCCCAGGATAAGGATAACCGGTTTTTGGGTTTTGATTTCAAATAGTTGCCTTGCTTCTTCTCTCGTTCCTTCTAAAAGTTCCCTTCTGACAGGGTTTCCCGATAAAATCATTTTTTTGGGCGGGAAAAAATGAGTTTGAGGAAAAGAAATAAAAATTTTCTTGGCGAAAAAAGAAAGAAACTTATTTGCCAGACCAGGTTTTACGTCGCCTTCATGCAAAAATATAGGAATCCATAAAAGCCAGCCAGCCAGAACCACTGGCAAAGATCCGTATCCGCCTTTGGAGAAAATCAGGTCCGGGCTTAAAAAGAAAACTTTAAAAAATGCCTGAAAAATCCCGGCCGGGATTTTAATAAACAAATCCAGCAGATTTTCCAAAAAGCTCTTATAATTGAGGTATCTTCTTATTTTGCCCGCTAGAACGGTTTTTATTCTTATTCCCTCCTGCAATAATAAAATTGCTCCGAAGTCATCTTTCGGGCCCGCATAAAAAAACTCTAAATCTTTTTCAAGATAGATTCTTCTTATTTCTCTGGTTATCGCGACGAGAGGCAGAACATGGCCGCCCGTTCCTCCGCCCGTAAATAAAATGCGCATAGATTATTTTTTAGAAATATTTAATAATACTCCGATCCCCGCCAGTTCTGTTATCAAAGCAGATCCCCCATAACTGATAAATGGCAAAGGGATACCGGTTAATGGCATAATGCCGATCATCGCTCCGATATTGATAAAGGCCTGTAAAATAATCCACGAAGTAATTCCCATGGCCAGTAATTGCGAAAACCGGTTTTTAGCTGATTTTGCAATTTTAAATCCCATCCACAAAAAAGCCAGAAAAACGGAAATTAATAACAAGGCTCCGGCAAATCCCGCTTCTTTGGCGAAAATTACAAAAATTGAATCGGAAATTGGCTGAGGCAAAAGACCGAATTTTTCTTCCGCCAAACCTAATCCCTGGCCAATAATTCCGCCAGACCCTACGGTCACAATCGCCTGGTTAACTTGGTATCCGGCGCCCTGCGGGTCGGCTAAGGGGTTTAGAAAAGTCATTAACCGGCTAAATCGATAAGCAGAGAATCTCATAAGAGCCATTAGCCCTCCGGCGGCTGTTAAGACCACCAAGGCGCTTTGCCAGATCGGCGTACGGCTGGAAAAATACATTAAAATAGCCGTTAAAATGATTATTCCTAAAGTTCCCACATCCGGCTGAAGAATCAAAAGCAAGCTGATCAATCCCCCCGTTATTAAAAAAACTAAAAAATTATTTTTTCTATTGGACTTTTCTTCTCGGCTAGCCAAAAAACTGGCTAGATATAAAATAAAAGTAAATTTTAGAAATTCCGACGGCTGGAAAGAAATGATTCTGAAATCCAACCAGCTGGCAGAACCTCCGGTCCTGCTACCGATAAAGGGCAGAAAGACCATTATCAATAACACTAAATTTATTAAAAGGAGAAGCGGCGCTATTTTTTTTAGTTTTTCAAGATTTATTTTTAAAAGCATAAAAGCCAAAATACTTCCGGGTAAAAGGCCGAAAATTGCCTGATGAATTAGAAAATAATAAGGATTGCCGAATTTTCCCTGGGAAAAGGGAGCGGAAACGCTGGCTAAAATCAAAACTCCCATAAGCATCAGAATAACAATTATTCCTAATAAAAAATAATCAATTCTTTTTGCCATATATCTTTACATATTTTTTAAACAAATCTCCCCGTTCCGCGTAGTCTTTAAATAAGCCGAAACTGGGCGAAGCGCAAGATAACAGGCAAATTTTCCCTTTCCCCGTATATTTATAAGCTAATTTTACGGCTTTTGGCATGCTATTAACGAAAAAATGCTTTAATGATTTTTTATCTTTTAATTTATCCCAAATTTTTTCTCCGGTGGTCGGGAATAAGATTATATTTTTAATTTTACTCTGCAATACTCTTTTTGCCAATCTTTTAAAATCAATGTTTCTATCAAACCCGCCGAGAAATATCGTTTCCACCTTGTCGCCTAAAATATTTAAGGCGGCTATTGTGGCCTCGGGAATAGTCGCCAAGGAATCGTTATAAAAAGTAATTCCCTTAAAAGCGCCCACTGACTCTAAGCGGTGCGGCAAGGGTTTAAAGTTTTTAATCGCTTTTTCAATCTTTTCTTCGGGAATTTTGAATAACTCCCCTACTGCTCTCGCGGCATTTCTATCTAAATCATAATGCTCTCCTCTTATTGGAATTTTTTTTGCTCTGGATTTTTTGGCAATCTGGCTGACTAATTTATTTTCGGAATTATAAATTAGAAAATCATTTTTTGTTTGGTGGAGCGTAATATTGGCCTTAGCTTGGGCATATTCTTTAAAATTTCTATAATAATCTAAATGTTCCTGATAGATATTCAACAAAACCGCGATATGGGGCGACTTTTTCAAATTAGTCAGCTGAAAACTGGAAAGCTCGTAAACGTAGACGTTTTTAGGCGTAGCGGAAAGTAAAAGATTCAAAACCGGCTTTCCAATATTGCCGACTAAATGAGCCTTGATCTCCCCCCTTTTCAGGATTTCATAAATTAAAGAAGCGGTCGTACTTTTGCCCTTAGTTCCTGTAATCCCGACGATTTGACCCTGGCAATTATCAAAAAAAATCTCCGTCTGACTCGTAATTCTGCCGAGAAGCGTTCTCGGCAGTATTTTGAAGGGAATGCCTGGCGATTTGATGATAATGTCGTAATCGCCCAAATTTTTCAGATAATCTTTGCTTAATTTCTGGTCGGCAATGCCGATCTTTTTTTTGGGAAATAATTTTTTCAAAAATAAAAGAGTGTCTCTCCCCTCCCGACCAAACCCGAGAATCAGTATTTTTTTATCTTTTAATTCATTTAGCAAGTTTTTTATCATATAAAAAACGTAGTTCTCCGATATTATTTAAAATAACACAAATCAGCTTATTTTTAAATAAAAATGCGGGCAGAGAGATAAACTCCCGCCCGCTTGCTTATTCGACCCTGCCACTTTTCTCTATTTCCATTGGCCTGCCATCCAAGAATTGGCGCCAGGTTTTTCCGTCCCACCATGGATAACTTTCTGCTGTCGCGCAGCTTCCGCAGAGCATTTTGCCCGAGAATTTGCGCGATGGGAGAAGATGATTGTCGTCATTTGCTATTATACTGCATGCATCACAGGTAGCATCATTTTTTTTCATTTTCCTCCTCTTTTGACCGCTTTGCGTAAAGTTTCAAGCACTTTTGGATCTAGAATTTTGACTACTTTTTTGGCATGTCCTTTGCCTAATGGCCGTAAGGCAATAAAATTCTTAGACAAAGGAGCGCTCCTGTATTTATAACGTTTAATGTAACCGCTAAGCTTCAAATCCCTCAAATCTTCGGACAGCTCGTAAGAATAGTAAGGAAGCTTCTTGCTAAATTCATATCCTAAATTGCTTTCCTTTTGAATTTCAAGTATGCAATCAACTAGCGCAGAATAGCTCACTTGCTTTTCTCCGATGTGCTGGGAGAGAAAATAAATAGTTGCCAGAATTATTTCTCGTCTTTCCATTTCTTATTCCCCTTTCAATGAGCAGCATTCAATTAAGCATACCATTGCTTACGGCTTTATCAAGAGATAGGGTATTTTACCTGATTTCCGAACTTTTTTAATGCATAATTCAAAAGCTTTTTTACTTTCTTGGTATGTCCCGACGCATTCAAAGGGCTTGGGTCTCCCCTGCCCCAGTAAGCCCTTCATTACCGGTAATAATTTTTTATTTTCAAAAATATCTTTGCTAAAAATTTTCAGAAGCTGTTTTTCTTTTAAGAA
Organism: uncultured Candidatus Saccharibacteria bacterium; assembly: GCA_964635155.1. GTDB lineage: Bacteria > Patescibacteriota > Minisyncoccia > Minisyncoccales > CAZWNE01 > JBBTTI01. Next base: position 65,427 of record CAZWNE010000001.1, on the reverse strand, counting down.
TGGATATAAACTCATATAAACAAAAAGGCACTTGGGACAGTTTCCGCACCATTTCACTCCCCTATTATTGCAGCTGGAAAAAACCGGAAAATATTCAGGATATTTGGTAAGCATTTTTGAAATTTCAAGGTCGCCGTATCTTCTTGTGGAACTGAAATAATTAATATCTTTTACCAGATATTTTTTACAATAATTACTGAAATTTTTTTCAAATTCCGAACTCTTCGCCCACTGGTGGTTTATAATTTTGCCCAAATATCTTATATTGCCTTCGTTAGCGCTTTTCTCGTTGGAAAAAGCGATATTTTTATAATCAAAAATAACGGCGCAAAGTAAGCTGGTGAAAGATAAAAGAGCCGTAAAGGGGGTATGGCCGTTCAAATACCCTTTTTTATTTAAGCTAAGCAGTTTTTTGTCTATCTGCCGCCTGACTATAATCTGTTTTTTAATTCCCGAAACTTTTACGACCCGCTGGATTTTTTCCACCGGATTTACCGTAAACAAAGCAATTTCTTTTTTTCGCTTTTTTAACCCCTCCAGCGTAACGATTGAATCCCTTCCCCCGGCAAAGGGCACCAAATAATGATTTCTCAGTTCTGATATTAATAGACACGATCTCCCTTCGTCGAGATCGGATCTCGGCGAATTTTTTATCGTCAGAAAATTCGGTTTTCGCCAGTCAATTTTATTTTCGTAAAAAAACTGGCCCATGCCGTTTATCATCAGATTCCGCCACCAGTTTATTTGTTCTTTATCCAAATAGCCTGCTTGAATTTCAATAATCGGCGAGCAGGTTGCCTTCCAATAGCTGGGAATTTCCATCAAGCCCAAATTAAAAATTAAATTTTCCAAGGGTTTAATTTCCAGTTTAGAGGGAATATTTTTTATTATTATTTTTGGACGAAAAATAATATCGGGTTTAATTTTAAAAAGAAAGGAAATTTCTAAATCCCCTTTTTTAATCGAGCAGGAATACTTTTCGTAAATAAATTTCGGATATTTTCTTCTTAGAACGGAGCTTTTATTCATAAAAGCGAACGTTGAAGATGAGGACGAAGTCCTCATCGCCAAATTAACCAAGTAAGCGAATTGCCACTCCTAAAACCCCCAGAATCACGCCGATAATCCAAAAGCGCATTGTCACTTGTTCCGGTCGCCAACCCTTGGCTTCAAAATGATGATGAATTGGGGTGGACAGCCAGATTTTTTTATGCCGGAATTTTTTTGACAGCAACTGGACAATCACCGACCCGGTTTCTAAAACCAACACTCCGCCGATGATAGGCAAAACCAGCACGGAGTCAGTCAAAAAAGCAATAACCGCCATAGTGGAAGTTAATCCTAAAATGCCGGTTTCTCCCATATAGAATTTAGCCGGCGGAATATTAAACCACAAAAAAGAAAACAAAGCCCCTAAGATGCCGGCGCAAAAAATCGCTAAATCAATTTTGCCCTGGGAAAAAGCAATAATTGAAAAAGCGGCAAAAATGGAAGCAAAGACCCCGCCCGATAATCCGTCTATTCCGTCAACCACTCCCGAAGCCCAGGAAGCCACCATCACTAAAATAAAAAGAGGAATCATTAAAACTCCGATTGCCAGATCAATTCCTTCAGGAAAATTGAATAACAGGGGAATATGGATGCTGTTCCAGCCGAGCTGAAAATAAAACCAGAATCCGCCGATAAAACCGATTAAAACAACAATCATTAAGCGCCGCAAAAATCCGATGCCGCCGCCGACATACTTTCCTTTTCCGTAAACAGTGAAAACATCATCAAGTAATCCGACCAAAGACGCTACCACTAAGGTGAATAAAGGCAGCCACGTTTCGGGCCTGGAAAAAAAATCCAATTTGCCGAACCACCAGGGTTGGGCCATTTTTGACAAGACCAAAAATATGAAAATAACAAATGAAACCGACAGCCAAATAACCAATCCCCCGCCCCGAGGCACGGAAACCTCCCTTTCTTTGTGAAGAGCGTGAAAAACCGTGGCTTCATCTCCGGTGATTGTCTTTTCTCTCGCATTTTTTTTCCAGAATTTAATTCTATATAAAAATTTAACCAAAAAACGGCCGAGCAAGAAAGCGACGCCGGCCGTCAAAGCCGAAATAAGCAATAAGCGGATAATATTAAAAGTGAAAATAGACATATGAAAAATCAAAAAGAGTTAATCCAATTTATTAATTTTTGGGCATCTTGCGTCCGGCTTTCCGATGAAGGAGATCCCAAAATCACATTTATAAAAACAGTGCCTTGTTCGTTTTGAAAAATAAAAAACAGGCATCCCCCGGCTTCATCGGTATAGCCGGTTTTTCCGCCCAACATTACCTGATTTTCTGGGAAAATCAGATCAGAAACCCCATTTTTCACCTGATAAGTTTTCTTTTTTGAAGCAATTTCGAGAATTAAAGGATGATTAAAAAATATATATTTAGCTAAAATGATTAAATCGTCAGCGGTGGAATAATTAAAGTAGCTTTTGGTATCCTGGCCGTAAAATAAATTTTCCGGGTCAAGGCCGGTCGGATTCAAAAATTGAGTTTGGGCGAGCATAAGTTCCCGAGTTTTAAAATTCATCTTATCGACGAAATTGTCAACGCCAATAACTTCAGCTAGCGCATAAGCGGCATCGTTGCTGGAATAAGAAAGCATTAATTCCAAAAGTTTTTCAACGGTGAACCTCTCCCCTATTTTTAAATTGCCGTAGTTTGGAACATTTTCCTGGTTTGAAGCGGCTTTTGAAACAACAACTAACCTTTTTAAATCGTAATTCGGATCTTCAAGCACGACCAGGGCTGTTATCAGTTTCGTTAAAGACGCCAGAGGCAGGACTTCTTCAGTATTTTTCCTGAATAGGGTTTTTTCTTTATCAGATTTGCTGATTTTAATTGATATGGCTGATTTTGCCTTAAGTTCCAGCAAAGGTTTTTGCGGAAGTTTTACCTCTATAATCTGCCCTATCGGTTCGGAAATTTGGGCATAAAAAAAATTTTCCAAATTATTTTGGGAAAAATTTATCATCCACCAAAAACCCATACTCAAAAATAGAGGTATCAGAAAAAAATTAATGTTTTTTGACATGTTTTTTGGGCTGCAACAGCGATAATCTTTGATCAACTCTTTCCATGTCTCTTGGGAATAAACTAGCTTCCCTGACGTTTTCCAGACCTAAAATTTGTTTTGTTATTCTTTCCAGTCCAAAGGAAAATCCGCCTTCTGGAGGCATGCCGTATTTAAACGCCTGCAGATACATTTCAAATTTTTTCGGATCCATTTTCCGGTCTTTAATCGTTTTTACCAACTGGTCGTAATCATTGATTCTTTGGCTGCCGCTGCATATTTCCATGCCCTTGTATAATAAATCGTAACTTAAGCTGAATTCGGAATTTTTTGGGTCGGGCATTGTGTAAAACGCTCTTTCTTTTGTCGGAAAATGAGTGATAATCATTAAATCGCTGTTATGTTTTTTTTGCGCCCATCGGCAAATATCCGCTTCATCTTCCGGCCCTAAGTCTTTTTCTTTTCTGACATCCCGGCCGGTTTCTTGAAAAATTATTTCTTGCGCTTCCTTTAAGGTCAGCCGCGGAACTTTAACGTTGCTTTTAACAATCGCTTTGCCGGTGAACTCCAATAAATTTAAAAGTTCTGCAAAATCTACAAAGCCGAATTCGCAATCCATCTGGATTATTTCCGACAAATGACGGGTGGTAACCGACGGCTCCGCCCGATATGCGTGGGAAACAGCAGAAACTCGTTCAAAAACCGGAACCATCATTTGCTTATAAAGCTGGGGGCTTTGGACTAAATAAGCATCGCGGCCATAATAATCAATTTTAAACACTTCCGCTCCCCCTTCGGTGGCCGAGGCAGAGATTGTAGGAACGAAAATTTCCGTACATCCCAAATTTTTAGCCGCTAGGTGGAATCTTTCCATTATTGTTTCCTGAACTTTGAAAATATTTTGGATTTTTTCATTTCTTAGGGTTATTGGCCGAAAATCCAAAAGAGTCGGCAAGGTAACCTTTAAATCTCTTAAATCAAAGGGCAAGGGATCTGTTTTAGCTAAAATTTTTATACTCTCGGCGCTTAACTCTATCCTGCCGGTTTCAATTTCAGGGTTTACCATTTTCGAGGGCCGTTCCCGAATGACACCTTCAACTTCCAAGACCCATTCTTCATTTACTTTTTGAACCGAATCCGGAGTGCAAACAATTTGCAATATCCCCGTTCTGTCTCTTAAATCCAAAAAAACTATTTTCCCGTGGTCTCTCCTGGAATTGACCCAGCCCGAAACCTTCACCTTTTTATCGAGATATTTAATTGTTTCCGAGATAATGACTCTTTCCACGTTATTTTATTACTTCTTCTAAGTAGCTTTTTACTTTATCCACGATTTCCTGCGGAGTTCAAAGAGATAAATCTCTTTTTACCATTCGCTCAGTAGTTGTTTTACTCTCTCAACTACTTCGCTCGGCGTATAATTTGTTTTTATCAAATAATCCTTCACTCCCAATTCAAAGGCCTTTTTTTTAGTTTCGGGATCATCATAATTTGAAAAAGCCACAACCGGCGTTTGGCTGATTTCCGGTTCTTTTCTTAACCATCTCAAAAAGGCAATGCCGTTTTCTTTGGGAAGAAGAATATCCAGAACGATTAAATCCGGCTTTTCTTTTTTAGTTAAATTCAGGGCTTCTTTTGCTTCAAACGTCCAAACCACTTCAAAACCGGCTTGGATGAATTTTGCCTTATACATTTCTCCTAAAACTTTTTCGTCCTCCACTAATAAAATTTTCTTTAACATAATCGCTATTTAACTGGCAGCTCTATAAAAAACGTACTCCCCTTTCCCCTGCCTTGGCTCTCCGCCCAGATTTTACCTTTGTGCATTTCCACGAATTTCTTAGCCACATAAAGCCCGATGCCGGCTCCTTCAATATTGAGTCTGGTTCCGGCATGAGCCCGAGTAAACGTCTGGAAAAGGCCCGCCATTTCTTCTTTGGCCATTCCTTCGCCGGTGTCGGAAACCGTTATTCTGACCCAAAAATCAAGCTGTTTTAACGCGACTGTAATTCCGCCAGCTTGGGTATATTTTATCGCATTATCAATAATATTTAAAATCACCTGCCTTAATTTATCCTGGTCAATCATTATTTCAGGCAGAGATGCGGAAGGTTTCATTATTTTCATATACAATCCTTTTTTTTCAGCATTTATTTTCAATTCTTCGGCAACGCTAAAAACTATATTTTCCAGAAAAGCCGGCTCAGGTTTGAATTCAATTTTCCCAGCTTCTAATCTGGATAAATTCAAAAGGTCGTTGACTAATTTTATCAATCTCTCGCTGCTTTGGTAAACGTTTTCCAGGGGACTTGCCTGTTTTTCAGATAATTTGCCGTAAACCCCCTCGATAATCATTGAAATATATCCTTTGATTGCCGTTAAGGGCGTTCTTAACTGGTGGGAGGCAATGGAAATAAATTCCGACTTGGCTTTGCTTAATTTATTTACTTGTTGATAAAGGCGCTGGAGCTCGGTCCGGCGTTTGATCTCCAGAATAACGCTTTTGATTAAAAGGTAACCGAAGATAAGAAAAACCAGCAAAAGAATTCCCTTCCAGATATATTCAAAATGATTTACAGAAGTTAAAAATTGGCCAAGAAGAAGAAGGGCGATTATTAAAACCAATATTTCCGTTAAAATAATTTTTACGTCCATCAGGCGGTATTTGGCGATTGCGTATCCTATGGCTCCCAAAAAAAACAAAATAGAGATAAAGCCCATCGGATAAAATTCAAATCCATAATTTACCAAAAAATCCGAAGCGGCAAAGGTATAAAAAATTATAGCTATTAAAATATATTGTATTTGTAAGCGCCCGTAGAAGTTGATAGTTTTTTGCCTGATAGCCGCCAATAATAAATAACTCATTCTTACCACTGAAATTACCATAAATAGAATGAAAAAAGGATGTAAAAAATTGGCTTTTGGATAAAACCCCCAAAAGTATTTATAGTACCCGTTTATAAGGTAATTAGTAAATAAACTGAGTTCGAATAGTAAGGTTATAAAGTAAAACACATACAATACCCACTTGTTAAACCTATCTGTTTTATGCAAAAAAGAAATTACAAAGTGCAAAAAAATTACCGGCAATAATATTATTCCAATATGCCCTACCTTCACTATGATTTCAGCCAGTGTCTTGTTTTGAGTATTGAATAAAAAAAACCAACTGAATTGCCACCAAAAAGTAGTGATACAAATAAATAAAAAGGTCAGATGGGCTGTTGATTTTTTATTTTGAAAGTAAATAAAAACCCCCAACACTAAGAACAAGAGTGAACTTAATATTGGGGGAATGGATAGCGGGTTCATATATGTTGTCTAATTTTACTTCAACTAGAAACATATTTCAATACCGCTTCCTTGAGTTTTGGCGGCCAGAGCGCAGGTTTGCCTTCCTTGTCGATAAATACCAGGGTCTGCCACCCCTCCGCGATTTTTTCGCCGGTGCTCTTTTTGACGAACTGGACGAATATCTTTGTGCTAGTGTTCCTGACTTCTCCCGTGCTTATCTCGAGGACTATTTCCTCACTAAAGAAGGAGGGAGCAATATGCTTAATATTGGTTTCGTGGGTTATAATTCTAGCGCCAGAAGAAAATAATTGCAGAAAGTTCGGGAAGATAAACATAAGAAATACTTCCCGTGCTTTACCGAGCCAAGCAAAGTAGTTGAGCCAGTACACGTTCCCTTCCATGTTCGTGTCCCCAATGCTCACGAAGACGGTGTATTCAAACTTTTTTTCGGGCATACTCCACCTCCTTTTTCAGATTTTTTAATAGCTGTAGTAGCTGTAGTAATAATAACGATTAAATACCTTTCTGTCAACAAAAAACTCACGCATCAAATCCCCCGACGATATGTCGAGGGATGAAGATAAAGATGAAACAAATGTTTCATCGCCCGTTAATTACATTCCGGGCGTTGAGGGCGGTGTCCAGGTTGGAGGTTGGGTTGGGGGCTGTTGGGGAGGATTCATCGGGACTTGAGGTTTCTTTTTTGATTTCATATACCAAAGCCCCCCGACTACGACTGCGATAACGATAATTATCCAAAGTAGGGTCATGACAAAAGTTAAAAGATTAAAGCGAAAAGCTAAAAATTATCGACCTTTGCTAAATTATAGATATCTCCTGCGCCCATTATAATCAAAACTTCAATATCCGGCAAATTTTTTTTCAAATAATTTATAATTTTTTCTTTAGGTAAATAAATTATTGAGGATTTTTTTATTACCTTTACGAGTTTTTTTGAATCAACTTCTTTTCTTATCTGTTTTTCTTCCCGGCCGGCAACGTCGTAAATATCGGTGATGATTATTTTATCTACCGGCGCCTGCCGAAAAACCCTGACAAAATTCTTGAATAAATAGTATGTCCTTTGGTATTGGTGGGGCTGGTAAACGCACCAGATTTTCTTTCTTGGATATTTTTCCCTGGCGGCTTTAAGCGTGGCCATGGCTTTTTGGGGGTTGTGGCCATAATCAGAAATTAGAATAAAGGGCCTGGTCTGGATTATTTCAAAGCGCCGCCAAGCGCCTTTGTATTTAGCCAACGCTTTGAAAGAAATTTTATCAGGAATTTTTAATGCTCTGGCCACGGCCAGAGCAATTAAGGCATCATAAGCGTTATGATCGCCGGGCACTTTAAGGATTTTTTTAATTTTAGGAATTTCTTTTTTGTTAATTGATTTTTCGTTGATTAAAATTCCGTCTTTGGGCAGATGGCCGATAAATTTATTGAAAGCGATTTTAATATTTTTAAGATTTTTATAAAAATCCAGATGGTCGGCTTCGATATTGGTGATGGCGATAATTTTCGGCCAGTAATTCAAAAAAGAGGCCATATGCTCATCGGCTTCAATTATTAGATATTCAGATTTTCCGTTTCTGAAATTACTATCACCAAACTCTTTCAACTTGGTGCCGATGATTACCGTCGGGTCAAAACCAGCTTTAATCAAGATTAAAGAAATCAGGGCGGTCGTTGTGCTTTTCCCGTGCGTTCCGGAAATCGCAATAGTAAAGTACTTTTTAGTCAATTCGCCCAATGCTTCCGGATAGCTCATAAAGTTGGTAAAGTTGGAGATCGGATCTCCAACTTTTACGGCGGGGCTGTAAATAATCAAATCAGCGCCTTTTTTTATGATATTTTTACCGATAGAAATTTTTGCCCCCAATTTTTTAAGTGCTTCGGTGATTTCCGAAGACGCCAAATCCGAGCCGGAAACTTCGTGGCCCTTGGCTAAATAGTATCTGGCTAAAGCTGAAACCCCTATTCCGCCGATTCCGAGAAAGTGTATCTTCATGTTTTTAGCGGTACTGATTCCAGTGCCGTGTAAGTCGGCCCTCCTTGTCCCAATTGGCTTTCCATCACTTCAATTGAGCTTACTTGAAAATTAAAATCAATATCTTCGTTTATTTCGGGCCTTTCTTCTGGTTCCATTTGCTTGAATTCCCAACTTTTCAGCCGGGCTAGGGTGATATGAGGAATGATATTAAACTCTTTAATTTTCTCTCCCACGACCCAAACCATTCTAGCCCGCCACAACTTCGAAGATGTTGGCGGGTTTGGCGGCCCATAAACTATCTTTTTTAAGTTAACAAAAAAAGGTTCGTGTTTTCGGGCTGTTTCTTTCGTGGTTTTTAAAACTTCTAAGAGTTCTTCATCTGTAGTATCGCCTAAAAATTCTAAAGTAATATGCAAGTTCTCTTTTTTTGTCCACCGAGCGGGCAGATTTGGCCACTTAGATTGATAATCCGCCAGTTTCTTCTTAATATCCTCGGGCAGGTTGATAGCAATAAAAATCCGGTGGTGCATATTGATATTTTATTCGAAAAATGCTAAAAAGTAAACAGTAAAAATACGCGATAAAGGAGGCGTAAAATGACGAAAACATTAGCAGACCTTGCGGCAAAAAAGAATATTTTGCGATTAATCAACGAGAAACCGGGATTGACAACAGATGAGATTGCGGAAAAAACGGGGTTGCCGGAAGATAAGGTAATATCCCTATTGAGTGGTTTGCGCAAAATATCATGCCGGCCCCGATCTCACGCGCTCGGAGATGTCTTGCGGGCAGAATATTGGCCAACCAGAGCCCAGAATTGAAAAACTGGGCTTTTTTTATCTTCATTTTTGCTCTGCAAAAACTTGATAAAAAATGCTAAAATAAAAGGGCGATGAAGTAGCGACTTCATCTTCAACTTCGTTTTTTATTCTAAAAAACTCGTTACATGAAGTTTTCGCTTGAAGGACCACTTAAAGATAATATATTCAATTTTATGAGAAAGGCGGGGTATTTTTCTTTGGGCGGAAGCCGAGAAACCGAGTTAAATTACATCCGCCCCATGGATAGGGATAGGTATCCCAGATTTCATCTTTATTTAAAAAAAGAAGGAGAAACCTGGATTTTCAACCTGCATTTAGACCAAAAAAAGCCCATCTACGAGGGCTCTTCCGCCCACTCTGGCGAATACGATAGCGATATCGTTGAGCGAGAAGCCGCGAGGATTAAAGCAATTTTATAGATGACAAACCAACCAATCGCCAAAATTTTTAAGGAAATGGCCGAGCTCTTGGATATAAAAGGGACGCCTTTTAAACCTGCGGCCTACCGCAAGGCGGCAAAAACATTGGAGGGTTTAGATAAAGACATATCTTTGGATTTTAAAAAAATGCCGAGCATCGGTAAAAGTATTTCTAAAAAAATAAAAGAATATTTAAAAACAGGAAAAATTAAAGATTATGAAGAGTTAAAAGAAGAAACGGCCATCCAGCAGATTGTCACCCATTATTTTGAAACCAAGGGCCTTTCGCTGGAAGAACTGAAAAGAAGCGCCAGAAAAAGGAAAATAGTTTATTCAAGGTTCACCAAGCCCGCAAAACAGCTTTTGGAATTGGCCGGTTCCCTTGAAAAAGCTAAAGAGACGATGACCAAGGTGGCCGAATGGGCAAACTCCCGGGGACTGGATTACTCCATTGAAACTGTTTTTAAAAAGTGGCTGGAAATGGACAGGTTAAAGCCAAAAGAAATTGTCAAAAAGCCGTTTTTCCGTGAAGACCCTATGGTTTGGTCGGAAACCAAGAAAAAATGGTATGTTATTTCACCCCATGGCGAATGGCTTGAATTTGCGGGCAAAGAAAGCGAAATTGAATGGAGAATAATAAAATAACCAGAATGTTAAAAATAATTTTTATCGGGACGCCCGAATTCGGGGCGATCATCTTAGAAAAGCTTATTAAATCGGGACATAAGCCGTTTTTAGTTATTACCGAGACAGATAAGCCGGCCGGAAGAAAACAAACCATCACTCTGTCAGCCGTTAAAATTCTGGCGGAAAAATATAATATTCCGGTCGCCCAGCCGAAAAAAATCGCAGATTTTGTTTCTGATATTAAAAATTTGAAACCCGATTTGGGAATTATCGCGGCTTACGGCCAAATTCTGCCAAAAGAAATTTTAGCTATCCCGCAATACGGCTTTCTTAATGTTCATCCTTCGCTCCTGCCCCGCTACCGGGGCCCTTCCCCTATCCAATACACAATCTTAAATGGAGACGAGAAAACCGGCGTAACCATTATAAGAATATCGGAAAAAATGGACGCAGGTCCGATTTTAGCCCAAAAAGAAATAGAAATCAGTCAAAAAGAAACGTTCGCGTCTTTGCACGATAAACTAGCAAAACTCGGAGCGGAATTATTAATTGAGGCCTTGTCTAAGTTATCGGTTGGCAAGCTTCCCCCTATGCCTCAAGACGAAATAAAGGCGACCTATACGAAGATTCTGAAAAAAGATGACGGCAAAATTGATTGGCAAAAACCTGATAAAGAAATTGACAGACAAGTTAGAGCCCTTAATCCCTGGCCCGGAACTTTTACTATTTACAATGGTAAGAGATTAAAAATTTTAAAAGCCGATGAATTGGGTGGAAAATTAACCATTCTTCAAGTCCAGCTGGAAGGGAAAAAACCGACAAGCTTTGAGGACTTTTTCAGGGGCCATCCTGACTTTAAACCATGCTAAAAAAAATTCAAATTCAGCGAAGCAAGATAAACGACTTACTCCGATATTTTTTCAAAAAACAGGGATTTTTGGAAGTCCAGACGCCTTCGTTAGTCAAATGCGCCGGCCAGGAACCGTATTTAACGCCAATGAAGGTGGATTTTAAAGACGATAAAAATAAACAATATCATGGTTTTTTGATTACTTCGCCTGAATATTCTTTAAAGAAATTACTTGCCGCTGGTTTTGACAAAATATTCGAGCTGGCCAGGGTTTTCAGATCAAATGAATCTTTCGGCGGAGCCCATAATCCCGAATTCACCATGCTGGAATGGTATCGGACTAATTCCGATTACCGCCAAATTATGAAAGATACCGAGAACCTGGTATTTTTCTTGAATAAAAAAATTAATAATTCAAAATATTTAAATTATCAAAGGCAGAAAATAGATTTAACTTTGCCTTGGCCGAGATTAAGTGTTAAACAAGCTTTTTTAAAATACGCCAAGATTAATCTTGATAAAAAATGGCGTAATTTACCGGTTGACGACTGGAACACTAATTTCTACAGCGTTTTTTTAAATAAAATAGAGCCGAATTTACCGAAAAATCGGCCGGTAATAATTTACGACTATCCCCTGCCTCAGGCCTCTTTAGCTAAAAGAAAGAATAAAAACAGCTTTTATGCCGAGAGATTCGAAGTTTATATCGGCGGTATGGAACTGGCTAATGCTTTTTCCGAATTAACCGACCCTAAAGAACAACGCTCACGCCTTGTCCAAGAGCAAATTTTAAGGAGAAAAATGGGAAAAACTGCCATCCCCCTTGACGAGGACTTCATTGATGCTTTAAAATCAGGGATATTGCCTACGGGCGGCATTGCCCTGGGAGTGGAAAGATTGCAGATGCTTTTATTAGATATAAAAGATATAAATAATTTATTGCCGTTTCCCGCACATGATCTCTACCTCTGATTTCCAAAAAGGAATATTCATAATTTTTGAAAACCAACCCTGGATGATTGTTGATTTTGAATTTGTTAGCCCGGGCAAGGGTTCGGCTTTTTATCGGGCAAAGCTCAAAAGCTTAATCAGCGGCAACACCACGGAAAGGACTTTTAAGTCCGGAGAAAAATTTGAAGAAATTGAAATAGAAAAAAGAAAAGCAAAATTCCTTTACGGCCACAGGGATAAGTTCTTTTTTTCCAAAGAGAGCACTCCCTCTTTGCGCTTTGAAGTGGAAAAAGAAACTATCGGAGACGCCGCCAGATTTTTGAAAGCAAACCAGATTGTTGACGTGATAGAATATGACGGGAAAATAATTAGTATTTCTTTGCCGATTAAAGTTTTTCTAAAAGTAAAAGAAGCTCCTATGGGATTTAAAGGAGATACCGCCCAGGGCGGAACTAAAACAGTAATTCTGGAAACCGGAGCTGAAATCAATGTTCCTTTATTTATAGACCAGGACGAAATTATTGAGATTAATACCCAAACCGGCGAATATGTCAGAAGAGCGGAATAAAAAAATAACCGCACTTTGTAGCTTTGTGCGGCTATATATTATCGATATTCGTCGTCAAATTTTTTACGACGAGGCGTTTTAGAAATCTCCTCTACGATATCTTCTTCAATCTTTGGATGTTTGGATTTTACTCTTTCCGATTTTTTTCTTTTATTATTCGCCTCCTCTATAACCATTAATGCTTTACCTATCAATTCTAGGACCCAGCGTTCCTTTCCGGTGATCTTTTTCTTCTTTCTTATTCTCCTTCTGGCAGCCGCCTTTTCCCTCCTTTCTGTTTCTATCAAAAGGTCTTCCAGCCAATCTCTATTTACTTGTCCCTCTTCTAATGCCTGAAGCAAACTCGTCTCTATATCCCGTTCTTTATGGCTTCGCAAAATCTCTTCCAGGATTATTTTGTAGGTTTCCTTGACAGGAGCCGCTTCTAATATTTCTTTGATTTGATAGGGATCAACTTCTAGGAGTTTTCGGAGGTATTCTCTGCTTTTTTCCTCATCTTTTGAAAGATAAATCAAAACAAAAAGAAGATCTGGATTTTTCGGATTAAGTCTTTCAGCTTTCTGCCATTCTTGATAAGCTCTCTCTTTTTCTCCTCTCTCCGAATAGATAGATCCTAAACGAATATAGGCCCCGTAGTTGTTCGGGCTAAGTTTTATCGCTTCGATGTAGGCTTTTTCAGCTTCTTGGAACTCCTTTTTCTTTTCCCGAATAAAGCCGATCCTGAATAAAGCCGATGATTTTTCTTCAGGCCCTATTTCTAAGCCGACAAGTTTACTCAGCAGTTCTATCGCCAGATCGTATTCCTGTTTTTCCCAGTAGATGTTAGCTAATAAACGGAAGAGTTCAGCGCCAAGGGGGTCTTTCCTGACTGCTTCTTTCAGCAGCCTGATCGCTCGAGAGGTTTTATCTTTCTGGCAAAGTTCGACAGAGATTAACTCTACCCTCTTTCTCCAGAACCAAAGAGCAGATTTTTCATTATTAATTTTTCATTATCAA
>CAZWNE010000001.1:19141-51832 GCA_964635155.1 uncultured Candidatus Saccharibacteria bacterium | reverse complement strand
TAATTTTTCTGCTCTCTCCCAGCCCTTTCTTAAAATTCTGGCGAGCTAATTGATTATTATTTGCCATTTCATAACAAATCCCCCGGCCTTTAAAAATTTCCAAGGGAGACTCGCTCTCGTCAAGCTCCAGAAAGATTTTAAGAGCCGCCTTAGATTTTCCTTCGATGATATATCTGATTGCTTTTTTCAAATTATTCGAATATCCAGGTGCCATCATTTTCCTCCTCTATTTTATTTTAATTCATATTCTGAATGAGCTATTCTGTGGTTGGACAATAACACAATAGTAAATTTTTGTCAAAACACTTAGGCGTTGTGTTTAATTTCAATGACATCGCCGTCCTGGACGACATATTCTTTGCCTTCAGTGCGAATCAGCCCTTTTTCCCGAGCTTGAGCAAAACCGCCCTCATCTAAAAGCTTTTGCCAGTTTATCACTTCGGCTTTGATGAAATGAGTTTGAAAATCGCTGTGAATCTGGCCGGCGGCCTCCGGAGCCGTCTGGCCATTTTTTATTGTCCAGGCCCGGGTTTCGTCCGGTCCCGTGGTGAAAAAAGTTATCAAGCCCAGGATTTCATAAGCCTTTTTGACTAAAATATCCATTTCCGATTCTAAAGGCAGGCCAAGTTCCGCCCTCTCTTCTTTGCTCAACCCGGCGGCTTCAAACTCGGTTAAAACATCTATTATTAAAAACGGCCAGTTATTTTTTTTAAACTCTTCCGTGATATTTTGGGGAACTTCCTCGTCCCGGCCGTTCAGCAAATATAATCTCGGCTTCATTGTCAACAGTTGGTATTGCTGAATAATTTTTAATTCCTCTTCACTAAAATTCTGCTCGCTTAAAATTTTTCCGTTGGCCAAGAGCTCTTTGAATTTTTGGGATATCTCTAATTTTTCTATTGTTTCTAAATCTTTCAATATCAATTCGGTATCTAATATTTCTTTTTCTGACAATGGACTTATCGCCGATTGTGTATTAATGATATCTGTTTTCAAAAAAGCCCTTAAAACATAAACAATGGCATCGGTTTCCCTGATGTTGGCTAAAAATTTATTTCCCAAACCCTCGCCCTTATTGGCTCCTTTGACCAAACCCGCTATATCAAAAAATTCAATCGTGGTGTAGATTTTTTTAGCTGAATTAGTTAGTTGGGCCAATTTATCCACCCTGTCGTCGGGCACGGCAACTACGCCCACATTGGGGTCAATGGTGCAGAAAGGATAATTGGCTTTATCCACCTGCTTTTTAGTTATGGTCTCAAAAAGAGTTGACTTGCCCACATTAGGCAAGCCAACTATTCCGATAGATAGAGGCATATTATGGTTTTATTTCGTGAATTGTCCCTTCTGGATGGTTTGGCGGAGAGTAAATGGTGTAAAGTTTAAGCGGCTCAGTTGAAGATGTATTAATGATATTGTGTTTTGTTCCCGAGGGCACTACTACAGCAAATCCGTCCTGAACTTCAAACTCCTCGCCTTCCAAAACCGCCTTGCCTGTCCCCTTTTCAAACCTGAAGAACTGATCTACTGTTTCATGCACTTCTTCTCCTATTTCTTCATTTGGTTTTAAGGTCATTAAAACCAGCTGGCTGTTCTTGGCCGTAAAAATGACTTTCCGGAAATTATCGTTATTGTTTGTATCTTGTTCTATATTTGTAATAAATCCTCGCATGTCAAGTTTTTACGTAGTAAAAACGCAGATGAAGATGAAGCGAAGCTTCATCGCCCTTTAACGACCTTTCTTCTTAAAATTTTTTTGTGAATATTTCCAAAATTCAAAGGCTTTTTTTAACCAAACCAGCCTCTTATAGGGAGTGCTGTTCTCAAAAACATAAATTAAATTTTCGTCAATATATTTATTTTCTTTTTTCATTTTGCTTCTGTTTTATAATTTTGAGATTTTCTACATCGATTTTGACTTTTTATTTCACAATATCTAAAAGTTCGACTTCAAATATTAATGTTGCGTTGGGCGGGATTACTCCTCCGGCCCCCTGGGCTCCGTAACCTAAATCAGCGGGAATAGTCAGTTTTCTTTTTTCGCCGACTTTCATCCCCGCGACTCCCAAATCCCAACCCTGAATCACTTGCCCCGCGCTAAGAGTAAACTCAAACGGCTGGCCCCTGTCTACGCTGGAATCAAATTTAGTTCCATTCTCCAGCCAGCCCGTATAATGGACGGAAACTTTGTCTCCGGATTTGGCGACTTGGCCCGTCCCCTCTTTTAAAATTTCTGTTTTCATATTATTTTTTGGTTGCGTATTTTTTGGCTGCAGTAAAAAATATATGCCGATCACCGCCGCCAAAGAAACAGTTATGATAAGAATAAGATTTTTCATTTATCAAGTTTTTATGAAATAAAAACGCAGATGAAGATGAAGCAATACTTCATCGCCTCATTTTACCGGTACTTGTTTATATAACACAGGATCTATTGTTCTGGCAAAACAGACCCTTCCTGCTTCGTGATTCCAGTTTTGCTGGAACGAATCGCCCGGGTAAGCAGCCGGGTAAAGCGGCCTTATTTTATAAGTTGAATCTTTGCCCGATGTCTTAAAAGTCGCGCACAGCTCGAAAGAGAGCAATCCGGTAATATTGTATTCATAGGATGATTTAGTTTCGGGATCTGCCGGCGTAACGAATCCCGAAATGCTGTCGTTTAAATCGTCTAAAACTATAGGAAGCGATTCTTTTTTAATCCAAAAGTTTATAATCTGGCCCTGGATGGTTTGCAGGTCGCCTATTCTCTGGTCATCAAACCTGATTCTGCGCTGTTCTGCGGGCGTGCCGATAATAAAAAATCCCAAAATAACGCTGGCCAAAACTACAAATGATATACCGAAAGCCAGTTTTTTGGGCGTTTTTGAAGTTTCCGGGTCTTTCCTTCTCAAGTCCCAGATATAATATTCGAAAACCGCTAACGCTGTCAAAAGCACGACCAGAACCTTTAAAAGAAACCTTACGGTCAATTCTCCGCTTAAAAAGCTGTTAACGAGCATAATAAGGTCAACGATAATTGTTATGGCTGCTACGAAAAGAATGAAATAAAGAAGCCACTTGCGCAGTTTAAATTCCCTTCTCTCGGTGTTTTTCTTAAGGTCTTTTCCCAGCAACCAGGAAGTCAGTATATACACGGGAAGTGCCACCACCAGTATTGAGGTAGATATTCTGACTGCGCCTGCTATGCTTGTATAGAAAAAATTCAAAGGATCGGGGAAAAGAAAGCTTACATACTGGATATAAAGCGTAATAAAATTGATTACAGTCAAATAAAAAGTGACTATGTTTAACAGGTGCAAAAAAACATTTTTCGGCGCGCTGTAAGTATTTGTCATGAAAGCGAGTTTTTATTTTAATAAAACGAAGCTTGAAGATGAAGTCGCTACTTCATCGCCCTTTTAGTTTACCATATTTAAATATTTGTTCCAAGAAGAAGGGACGGGAACGGAGATTGTTTTTTTACCCTCCTCCGCCAAGGCTACGGCGGGTAAAAAAGAAATTGACGTGGCACATAGGCAGATGCTTTTATCTTGCCAAACAATAGGATGCCCCAGCGATGTTAGCTGGCTGCGAATTTGGTGGAACCTCCCGGTCTTAAGATTAATCTTGAGAAGAGAGTATTTATTGTTAGAAGTAATAACTTCGTAATCAAGCTCGGCTCTTTTTGCGTTTTCTTCCTTATTTTTTTTAAGAAAGTCTACCAAGTTCCCTTTGCTTTCTTTCGGCTTGCCCAAAACCAGAGCGTGGTAGGTTTTTTCAATTGTTCTATTCCTGAATTGTTCGGAAAGCCGTGAGGCACCTTTGCTGGTTTTGGCGAATAAAACAATGCCTGAAACCGGCCTGTCTAAGCGATGCAGAAGACCCAAAAACACGTTTCCTGGCTTCTTATACTTTTCTTTGAGGTATAACTTCACTTCGTCCATCAGACATCTATCGCCCGTAATATCTCCCTGCGTCAACATCCCTGCTGGCTTAAAAACCGCTATTAAATGATTGTCTTGGTATAAAACTTTTAACATATTTTAGACCGCCGATTGGCCAGCGAGATAGCCGGTGCTCCAGCAAAGCTGGAGATTGTAGCCGCCGGTCGGGCCGTGTAAGTTTATGATTTCACCGGCAAAAAACAGGTTATCAATTAATTTTGATTTCATTGTTTTAGCATCAATTTCTTTTAAAGAAACTCCGCCTGCCGTGACGATGGCTATTTCATATCCCATCAGCGATAAAACCGTCATTTTCAATCCTTTTAATAATTTTGCCAATTTTTGTCTTTCTTCTCTGGTTATTTCATTTACTTTTTTTAAGGGGCTGATTTCAGATAATTTAATAACAATGGGAATTAATTTTTGGGGAAGCAGATCGGCTAAAGAATTTTTAAAAAATTTTGTCCCGTATTTCAGAAAATCGCCTTGGATTCTTTTGTCCAGCGTTTGGAAATCCAAAGCTGGCTTTAAGTCTAATATTAATTCCACCTCGCCTTTTTCTAAAAGCAGTCCTATATTATTGCTTAAATCTAAAACAATAGGGCCGGATATGCCAGAATGAGTGAAAAGAAGCTCGCCAAACCGACTGTCTTTCTTTTTGCCGCCTTGATAAACAGTCAGTTCAATATTTTTTAAAGATAAGCCCTGCGCTTTTTTAGGCCAATCCTCTTTTATCCTTAAAGGAACCAGAGCCGGCCTCAGTTTTTCAATTTTATGGCCGAGCGTTTCCGCCCATTTATACCCCTCGCCCGTTGAACCGGTAGCGGGATACGATTTACCGCCCGTAGCAATAATATAATTTTTAGCCGTGATTTCCCGGCCGTTGGTTAAGATAATTTTTTCTATCTTATTCCCCTTTTTTACTATTTCCCTTACCGCGGCATTTGTTATAACTTCCACCCCGCTTTTCTTAAGATAGCCGCTTAAGATTTTTAACACGTCCATGGCTTTATCAGTTTCAGGAAATATTCTTTTGCCCCGTTCAACTTTTATCTTTAATCCCCTCTTTTCAAAAAATTCAACCGTTTTTTCCACGCTGAAAGCCGTTAAGGGGCTCAAAAGAAAATCCCCTTCCCTGCCGTATTTTTTCACGAGCTCCAAGGGATTAAAATCGGCTCTGGTGATATTGCTTCTGCCCTTTCCGGTAATCAACAATTTTTTTCCTAAAGAAGAATTCTTTTCCAGAAGAACGGTTTTTTTGCCCAGTTCCCCTGCTCTGCCTGCCGCCATCATTCCCGCAGGTCCCCCGCCTATTACCGCTACATCGCCAACAAAGTTAGTCATTTACGATTTATTTTTTCTTTTTCGAAAAACGGTTAACTTTAAAGCTATTATTAATGCCAAACCAACGATGATCAGTATTTGGGTTCGGGATAATTTTTTGACCGCTTCAATAATTGAGGCCTGAGCTTTTTCAGGGTCTAAGGGAAAATCATCTTTAGAATCAATAACGCCGTCTCCGTCGCTATCTTCTTTTAAAGCATTCGTGCCAAGCTCTATTTCCTTTTTATCGGAAAGTCCGTCTTCATCGCTGTCAAAATTAAAAGGATTGGTGCCCAAAACAAATAATTCTTCCTCGTCGTTTAATCCGTCGTTATCGTCATCAGCATCCCTGTTGTCTCCTGTGCCGTCTTTATCCGTGTCCTGCCATTCGTTGCCATCCAAAGGAAAGGGGTCAATACTATCCCGAGCCTTATCCCCGTCAGAATCTGGATTTAAAGTATTTGTCCCCAAGGCAATTTCTTCTGCATCGGAAAGGCCGTCGTTGTCATCGTCCGGGTCTTTGGTATTGCCTATTTTATCTCCGTCGGTGTCTGAATCAACAAAATAATTTTCCCGGCTGGCGACATCGTTAACTTGATTTTCATCCTTAGGATTAGCTCCGATAATTTTAGCCTGAATATTATGAGTACCGGATTCGGCAAGCCAATCAACAAAGACGTCGTCATAAGTGTTAGCTTTGACGGAAATTGGCTGAGGGTCGGCTATTTCTTTTCCGTTTTTTAAAAAAACAACGAATCCGTAAACATCAATGTCTCCTGAATTAAAAACTCTGGCAAAAACCCGCACCTTATCCCCTGGCAACGATTCTTCTCTTGAAAAAGTAATGTCAGTTGCCGTAATTGAAAGGTCGGTCTTGGCCAAGGAATCTTTTGCATAAAACAAAAAGGCCAACCCCAAAACGGCTGTCAAGATTAAGGTGAAAAACAATCTCTTCATTATTTTATATTAACCCTTCAATGGGCTCGAGGCAAGCAAAAAATTACCAACAATAAATAAAAAAGTCCTCGGTGGAAGGTTTCCACTAAGGACTTGGGCCGAATGAGAGTTTTTCTACCCTCTGCTTGCCACGATTATGGCAGCAGAAGATTTGAGGACAAACTCATCGGCATTAAATCGCGGATACCCTCTTTCTCCCGCAGGGACACCTTTGAATTTTAGAAGCCACCTTCCCCCGTCATAATAAATCCGACTGATTATTTGGCGTTGATTATGCGGTAGAGAATATGCGTGCTCCACGGAGTAGACATTCTTGCCTGTTTTTGTTTTGACAATATCGCCACGCCCGAACGGTGGCTTTGCTCCTTCTAGTCTTGCGAGCAGTACACCCTTGAGATAACGAACTTCTTCTGCGTAATATACGGAACCCATGACGTCAATGACGAGCCCACTGTTTGA
This sequence comes from uncultured Candidatus Saccharibacteria bacterium, assembly GCA_964635155.1. Lineage (GTDB taxonomy): Bacteria > Patescibacteriota > Minisyncoccia > Minisyncoccales > CAZWNE01 > JBBTTI01. The sequence continues at coordinate 45,170 of CAZWNE010000001.1, read as the reverse complement.
CATACCCGATTGAGCACAGGCCCGGGCGAATTCCTCGACGAGCTCTTTGTTAGGCAACCCATAAGCCCATTGCGACATATAACTCCTCCCTTTCCTTTATAGATAAAATTAAGGAGCTTCTCTCCTTAATCGGATACTAAATTATTTTTACTAAAGTGTCAAGTTTTCTACCAAAAAACCGCCCGGAAGGCGATTTTTTTAATCTATAACCTAGTTCCGAAAAGCGGAACGAAGGTGAAGATGAAGGCAAACCCGAAGGGGTAAACTTCATCGCCTAATTCATTTTATAAACTAATCTATGAATGTGAGCGCTGTGCCGCGCTTGTTCCAGCGGCCCGTTCTACCGATTCTATGGATATATTCGTCAAAAGTTGCCGGCACGTCAAAATTAATGACGTGGCTTATATCGGCAATGTCCAGGCCTCTGGCCGCCACATCCGTGGCCACCAGAATCTGGACGCGATTTTCCTTAAACATAGTGAGCGCTCTTTGGCGCTGGGAATTGTTTTTGTTTCCGTGGATTGATTCCGCCCTGAAACCTTTTTGAATAAGTATCTTTGAAAGGCGCTCCACTCCGTATTTGGTTCTGCCGAAGATAAGCACTTTATTGAATTCCTCTTTGCTTAAAAGATTATCAAGAACCTCTATTTTTGTCTGCCCTTGTTCTATTTTGACAATATCCTGGTCAACATTTTTTGAAGTGTCTCTGGTCTTTACTGAAACTCTTATAGGATTTTTAAGAAACTCTTTGATTATCTTTTCCACTTCAAAAGGCAGCGTTGCCGAAAAAAACAGCACCTGTTTTGCTCTGGGCAGCCCCTGCATTATAAAGCGCGTGTCGTTGATAAAACCCATATCAAGCATCCGGTCGGCTTCGTCCAGCACGACGGTATTAAAATCGGATAAATTAATCACCCTTCTTTCTATTAAGTCCTTCAATCTGCCGGGAGTGCCGATAATAAAGCTATAACGATAGCGAAGATCGGAAACCTGCTTTCCAATACTCATTCCCCCCACGCAGCAGACGGAAAAAAGCCGCATTCCTTTGGCGAAAAATTTAAACTCCTCATCTATTTGAAGAGCCAGCTCGCGGGTCGGGGTGACAATTAAAACTTTTTCTCTCGGGTTGAGCAAAATTTTATTAATAAGGGGTATAAGAAAAGCCGCGGTTTTGCCGGTGCCGGTATTGGCAATACCCACGACATCGGCGCCGTCAATAATAGGCGAAATAATTTTATCCTGAATAGGAGTCGGCGTTTCATATCCTTTGGCAGCAATGGCGCGGATTAGGCGCTGATCAATTTTAAAATCCTGGAATTTATATTCAGGTATGAAATTTTCAATCTCTCTGGCGCTTTCGTCAATAACTGCCTTGTTAATGAATTTTGCCGGGTCTATTCTTTCTCCGCGCGAAAATCCCCTTTTTGAGGGATACGGTTTTGTCAGAAATCTTCTTGATCCCGTATAATGGAAATTTTTATGATACATAACCTATATAGCATATATTAATAATATGATATTGTCAATTTTTATCTTACAAAATAAAAAATGGGTGGCATCTACATTGTGATGCAGAGACCACCCAAAGGAAGCGCTCTAATCCTTCATTTATAACAAAGTACGGGAGGGGGCATCAGGGAAAAGCATGGAGTAAATTCCGGGTACATTGGTTGGTTGTTTTTATCCCGGGAAATACAGAATCCTTGCGGGATGGCGCACGAACATGGCATTTTTCCGCCGCTGATTAGGCAGTACTGCGCATGGTCGTCAACCAGGTAATGCCGGCAAACCCCGAGATCAATCTGGAAATCACATTGAAGGTGGAAAAACAGCTGGCGTTTTACTAAGGCGGGGAAATCTCGTATCTCCGGTAAAAGCTCTGCCAGTTTTTCATGTCTTTGTTTCAGAGTGGGGCATTCCTGCAGAGAAGCGATAAAACCGTTATCTCTTATTTTGCCCATTGCCGTTACCGTTCTTTGTCTCATTTGTTAACGTTCTACCTCCTTCCTAATTTTTTTATTTATTCTTTATACCGCTAACTACAAAATAAAACAAGGGCAGTCCAATTATATTGGATCTGCCCTTTTGCTTTAAGGCAAAAAAAACTCTGGTGCCGCCATTTCGAGGCGGGATCAGAAATTTTCTCGATCCCACGCTCCTTTTGCCGTAAGCCCCCCGTCAACATAAATCGCCGTCCCAGTCATGAATGATGCTTTATCGCTTGCAAGGAAACAGATAACATCGGCAACTTCCGCAGGGGTCCCAATGCGACCTATGGGATGCAAACTTCCTAGTTTGGCTACGCCTTCGCTATCAAGTTCTGCGCGCACAAGCGGGGTGTCAATCGCCCCAGGGCAGACTGCCAATACGCGAATTCCATATCTTGCATAGTGAAGGGCAGCGATGCGCGTGAGTGGCAAAATAGCGCCCTTGCTCGCCCCATATGCAGGGGATCCGTTTGTTTCCGACTGAAACGCCTGAACGCTCGCAATATTGATAATAGCCCCACCGCTACGGGCTATCATTGTCGGAATGCAGTATTTCATCATCAGAAAATGACTTGTAAGATTTACTTCTAAAATGCGGTTCCATGTCTCGAGTTCGGAATCGTGAATTGGTCGAAAACTCTCTTTCGGCTCAATACCGACATTATTTATGAGAATATCGATGCCGCCGAACGTATCAATCACGCGACGAACTACGTTTTCACAGGACTTACTGTCGCTTACGTCAGCAAGTATCGCAGTTATTTCACCTAGCTCATCAGAACGGTTAAGAATTCTTTCCACGGCTGCTTTGTCAACATCAACACAGGCGACTTTCGCGCCTTCTGCCGCAAAGCTCTTACAACATGCAAGGCCAATGCCTTTTGCCCCTCCAGTAACAACTACAAGTTTGTTTTTCAGTCCAAGATCCATGACTTTTTCTCCTTTCAAAAGTACTTACTTTGTTTTATGTATTAAAGCACAAATCAAAGAAAAAAGAAAGCGCAGCGAGTCGAAATGCTCCGGGCCTACGATTCGAACGTAGATAAAAGGCTTCAAAGGCCCTTGGCCTGCCGTTAGCCGAGCCCGGAATGCGACTTATTTTAGCTTAATTCCCCTGAATTTTCAAGCCGGATATGGCTTCAATAATCGCCAATTCCAGGGGCAACTGGGGTATGGGCGAATATTTCATTTTGTTTTGAGCTTCCAGAAAAAGATTTAAAATGTTCTGAATTTCCGTTTCCGTAAAAACTGCTGACTGTTTCTCCATTTTTTCCAATTCTTCCTTGGTTAATCCAGTAACCAACGGGCTGCTGATTTTCAAAAGCAAGGTTTGCCTTAAATAATTTATCAGGGCCTTAGTAAATTCCTGAAAATCCAAGCCCCTATCCCCTGTTTCGTTCAAAAAATCTATGGCTTCTTTTGTTTTTTTCTGGCACAAAAATTCAACAAACTGGCTGATTAACCCGACTTCCACTAGCCCCAATATTTCTTTAATATCTTCAGCCAAAAGCTCTCTGCCCGAATCCCCGGAAAAGGTTATTGTCTGGTCTAATAACCCCAAGGCGTCCCGTAAAGACCCGCCCGAGTTCAAAGCGATTAATTCTAAAGCCGCTTTTTCAATCCTAATTTTCTCTTTTTCGGCAATTATTTCCAGTTCTTTTATTATTTCGGGAACGGTTAACCTTCTGAAATCAAACCGCTGACAGCGGGAAATAATGGTCGGAATCATTTTATGAATTTCGGTGGTGGCTAAAATAAAAATAGCGTGGCCGGGCGGTTCTTCCAAGGTTTTTAAAAGCGCGTTGGAGGCCTCTTTGGTCAACTGGTGGGATTCGTCAAAAATAAACACTTTGTATTTTGATTTTACCGGAACGAATTTAATCCCCTCTTTCAATTCCTTTATCTCGTCTATGCCCCGGTTGGAAGCGGCGTCAATTTCAATTAAGTCCATGGCGTTTCCCTGATTTATTTCCAAACAGGAAGAGCATTTATTACAGGGTTCCGCCTCGTCTTCTTTCCGATTTTGGCAATTAAGGGCTTTAGCCAGAAGTCGGGCTATGGTGGTTTTTCCCGAACCTCTTGGCCCGGCGAATAAATAAGCGTGGGAAATTAAGCCGCTGGAAATGGCGTTGGTCAAGGTCTTGACCACGTGTTCCTGGCCGATTATTTCCCTGAATGTCTGCGGCCTATATTTACGGTATAATACTAAATTTGCCATAATATTTTGCCAATCCCTCGGCATAGTGTTTTTGAATCTGGCCGATAGTCAGAGTTTGATTGTAAATGCGCACTTCGTCAATCAGACCGTAAAACCTGCTCCAGGTATTGTTCCAGCTCCCAATCATTAAGGCCGTAGTATTTGTCAGAGGAGTTATTGTTTTTGCCCCGGTCTTATCTAATACTCCGTCAACATAAAGATAGAGATTATTCTTGTCATAAGAGAAAACAACAAAATGCCAAGCGCCGTCAGCCACTTTTTTTACCCCGGTGACAGAATTAGAATTTGTTCCGCTGCCAACGCGTCCGCTGATTGTTCCCGTAGTTTGGCTAACAGCAAAGGCATAAGGATCATTATTCCCGCTGCCCGTATTATTTTTGGCAACTATCTGGCGATTATCTGCAACATTGGTCAGGTTTACCCAAGCGGAAATTGTTATGGCGCTGGTAATGTCCAAACTGTTCGAATCAGCTACTTGCACATAATCATTTACTCCGTCAAAACTCAAGGCGTATTTTCCCGCGGTTGTGCCTACAACTTTTTGCGGAGTATTGTCGGTAAAAGTAGCGCCACCGTTGATTGTACCGTTATTGCTATAACCCGAAGTATCAAGGGCATTATTATCAAACTCCCAAACGCCCACGGCTTCCGCTCCCAAAGCGTTCTGGATTGACTGGCTGAATTCCAGTATCTTGGCAATCTTGCCTCTTTGCTTTTGGCCCGGCAAGTCTATATTCACCAGAACAATACTGGACATTAAACCGATTATGGCAATAACGACTAGCAACTCAATAATAGTGAAAGATTTTTCTTTTGGCATCAAGTTTTTAATTTATTAAGTTCGATGAGATAAATCTCATCTTTCGCTCAATTTATATTTATCTATCGAACTTCGAAATGAAATAAAATATTTCATTGAGCAAACGAAGATGAAGATGAAGTCACTACTTCATCGCTATGTCTACTTCCTAAAAACCATGAATTTATAGCCGATAAAGTTCCAAGCCATGGCGCAGAATGTAGCCGAGAGAGCTCCGACATTAGCCCAAATCTTATCGGAAATGCCAGAGAAAGCAAAGGGATTGCCGATGACGTTGACGACCAAAGAAGCGACTCCGACGTTAATTCCAAAGCCGATGGCGCTCACTATAAAGAACTGCCCGAATTCCCTTGCGGCCTGATTGCCCCCCGCGCTCTTGAATGTCCAAAATTTATTCAGGATATATGAATTGATAACGGCGACGATAAACGAAATCCCCTTGAACGCCGAGTATCCGAATCCCGAAGCAATTCCGGTTAAAAAAATAAGCAAATTCAAAACCCCTAAATCAATAAGAGTGTTTAAAATGCCGACTAAAATAAATTTAACGGCTTGACGAACGATTAATAAGTTTAGCATATAAGTACCAACCAATAGCTGCTAATATTATACCTATAATCAGCCAGTCAAATTTTCGGAAATAAGCCTCGAGGTTTTTCCAGTTTTCTCCGCTGATAATTCCAAGGTAGGTTAAAAGAAACGCCCAAGGCAGAGAACCCAAAAACGTATATAAGGAAAATTTCCAAAAAGGCATGCGGGCCACTCCAGCGGGCAAAGAAATAAAAGTTCTGACCACGGGAAGCATTCTGGAAATAAATATGCTGAAATTCCCGTATTTTTTGAACCAGTCATCCGCCCGTTTTATTTCCTCGGTTGAAATCAAAATATATTTTCCGTATTTTTCCAGCAAGGGCCTTCCGCCGTAAAAACCCAAAAAGTAAGCGATGATGGAGCCGGCTAAGTTTCCAAGCGCCCCCCATAAAACCACATTCGCGAAAGAAAACTTTCCTTCCCAGACCAAAAAACCGGCAAAGGGCATAATGATTTCAGAAGGAATGGGAATTAAAGCTGATTCCAAAGCCATTAAAATAAAAACTCCGCCGTATCCCCAGCTTGAAATAAGATTTATTATGAACGAGCTGATTAGCGCCAGAAACTGGTATAACATTGCCTAATTTTATCACACATTCCCAAAAAGACAAAAAAATAGTAAAATAACTTAATATGCCTAAACTCTACAATACCCTTTCGCGGAAAAAGGAGATTTTAAAACCATTAAAAAACAAAAAACTCAATCTTTTTGTTTGCGGTATAACGCCCTACGATTTTTCGCATCTGGGCCACGCCAGGACTTATATTGTTTTTGATATGCTGGCAAAATATCTCAAGCAGCAGGGCTTTAATGTTTTTTATCTGCAGAATATTACCGACCTTGATGATAAAATCTTAACCCGCGCTAAAGAAACAAAAACCTCTTGGCGAGCGTTGGCCCGAAAATTTGAAAAAGAATATCTGAAAGATATGAAGGATTTGAAAATCAATTCCGTTTTCAAATACGCCAGGGCTACCGATTATATTAAAGAAATTATCAGCCAAATTAGCCGGCTTTTAAAAAAAAGCCTTGCCTACCAAATTCAAGACGGAATTTATTACGATATTTCTAAGTTTAAAGATTACGGCAAGCTTTCGCAAAGAACGGTTCTCCGAGCCCAAGATGCGGTTTCCCGGATTGACGAAAGCATTAAAAAAAGAAATAAGGGCGATTTTTGCTTGTGGAAATTCAGCAAAGCGAACGAACCATCCTGGCCCTCCCCTTTTGGAGCAGGACGGCCTGGCTGGCATATAGAAGATACCGCGATTACCGAGAAGCATTTCGGTTCCCAATACGATATTCACGGCGGAGCAATGGATTTAATTTTCCCCCACCACGAAGCGGAGATAAGTCAAATGGAAGCAATTTCCGGAAAAAAACCAATGGTAAAATACTGGCTCCATACCGGATTTTTAACGGTTAACGGCCAGAAAATGTCAAAGTCCCTGGGTAATTTTATTACGATTAAAGATTTTCTTAAAAATAATTCGGCTCGGTTGCTTAGATTTTTAATAATAAAATCCCATTACCGCTCCCCTATTGATTATTCGGAAAAAGAAATTGAGCAGGCAAAAAAAGAACTGGAAAGGATAGACGGCTTCTTAAATAAACCGAAAACTAAAAATTTTAAACTAAAAATTTATTATCAAAAGTTTAACGAAGCGATGGAAGATGATTTTAATACGCCAAAAGCCATGGCAGTTATTTTTGAGCTGATTCGCAAAGAGAACTCAAAAGATGTTTTAAAATTTTTAAAGAAGGCAGACGAGTTTTTTAACTTTATTTTCTGGCCAAAACCTAAAGAAATAATCCCCCAAGCGTTGCTTAACCAGGTTAAGCAACGCCAAAAATACCGCAAGCAAGGCGATTGGCAAAAGGCGGATGAAATAAGAAAAAAAATGGAAGAAATTGGCTGGCAAGTAGAAGATACAAAAGAAGGACCAAAAATTAAGAAACTATAAAAAATAAAAGCGTCTCTTGTTCATGGAGACGCTTTTTGCTCTGCAATTTGCAAAGCCTGCCGGAGGAATTTTTGGGATTTTGCGCCCATGTTTCGGATATATGAAATTTCACCAGATTCCATCATTTGCTTTATCCGAAACAAATTAGTCAAACGCGCTCTCTTTAAGGACCTACGAACCCGATTTTTGAGATAATCTTCGGGAAGATTGGCAAAAAAAACCTCGAATGCTACCTCATCCTCTTCATTCCCTTCTTCCTCTTGGTCGAACGCTAGGAAGCGAGTCCCTTTTATCCCGAAGCTCGCCGTAATTCTAATCAACCTATTATTCTCGCGCTCCAGCCATTCCTGTTTTTTTCTTAGCTGGCTGATTTCTTCCAAAAGTCTCTGTTCCCCTTCCTTCAGCTGCGCCATTTTTTCGGGCGATGGTCTCAAAAAATCCCGGATCGTCTGAAAGCGTCGAAGTTGCACTAAACCAGTTTTTACTATTTTCCGAGCCTTTTCTTTCGATAATCCGAGATTTTTACCCACTTCCTTGAAGCTTCTCCGTCTTCCGTCCTCTAGTCCGTAGTAAAGCTCAATCGCTTTTGTCTGCCTTTTCCATGGTTGAGGGTCTTTTTTTCCTTTTGTTAGCGGTAGGCTGGCCAAAGCTTCTTGAATGGCCAGAATCAATGTTATTTTGTTTCCCCCTCTCACGACATAGGGATACAAACCGTCTTGGGTATGGTTGTCAAAAGCGTCCCTAATTATTGCCTCGGCTGGCGGCAATCGAAGCCTCTCCGCGGATATTTTCATTTATTTCCTCCTTAAGGTGCTTCTTAATAATATAATTAGTATAAACTTTTTTATAATCTTGTCAATGAGCGAGTCCCGCTAAAGGCGGGATGAAGCTGAAGATGAAGCGAAGCTTCATCGCCTACTTGCCAGGATTTTTACCCTGTGGTAATTTGAGATATAGTTAATATCTCAACATGCCGGAAGACTTAAAAGACAAGCTGCCTCCCCAATCAATTGAAGCCGAACAATCACTTTTAGGCTCTTTGATGTTGGACAAAGACGCCATTATAAGAGTGGCCGATCTTTTAACTGCCGAATCTTTTTATCAAAAAGCCCACCAGGAAATCTACGGCGCTTGCCGGGAGCTTTTTGAAAAAGGAGAGCCGATTGACCTTCTTTCAGTCGCTAACCGGCTGAAAGAAAAAGGAATATTAGAACAGATTGGCGGCAACAGTTATCTTTCAGAACTCATAAATTCGGTAGCCACCCCCGCCCATGCTTCAAACTACGGAAAAATCGTCCACAGAAAAAGAATCTTAAGAGATTTAATTAGCGCCTCCCACGATATTTCCCGAATGGGATACGATGAAAGCGAAGATATTAACGTTCTTTTAGATAAGGCGGAAAAAAGAATTTTTGACATCGCCCAAAAGGGCCTGAGCCAGGATTTTGTGCCGGTAAAAGCCACGTTGGAAGACGCCTTTGAGAGAATCGACCGGCTTTCCAAGCAAGGCGCCGGATTAAGAGGGCTGGCTACGGGTTTCAACAGTTTAGATAATATGCTGGCTGGCTTGCAAAAATCCGACCTGATAATTTTGGCGGCCCGCCCTTCTTTGGGAAAATCGGCCCTTGCCTTGAATATGGCAGCCAATATCGCCGTCAATGAAAATGTGCCGGTCGGGATTTTTTCTTTAGAAATGTCCAAAGACCAGGTTGTTGACCGTTTGATTTCCAGCTTCTCAATGGTGGACTTGTGGAAATTAAGAACCGGCAAATTATCCAACCAAGGCGAAGACAATGATTTTACTAAAATCCGGGAAGCAATGGGCATTCTGTCTGAAGCGCCAATTTATATTGATGACGCCTCTTCTCCCACTATTTTACAAATGAAGGCAATGTGCCGAAGATTACAAGCCCAAAAGGGATTAGGGTTGGTTATTGTTGATTATTTGCAGTTAGTTGAACCGTTAAATCCCGACGCCCCGCCTGTTCAGCAAGTCACGGAAAGTTCGAGAGCCTTAAAGGGTCTGGCTAGAGAATTGAATGTGCCGGTTATGGTGGTTTCCCAGCTATCAAGGGCGGTTGAACAAAGGTCTCCTCAGATTCCCCGGCTTTCAGATTTGCGGCTTTCAGGATGCCTGACCGGAGATACTCTTTTAATGAGGGCTGATACCGGAGAAAGAGAAGAAATCAAAAATTTAGTCGGGAAAGAGAATATACCGATTTTTACTTTAAATGAAAATTGGAAACTGAGCACGGCTAAAATTTCAAAAGTCTTTTCTAGTGGAAAAAAGAAGACATATTTATTGAAAACGAGGAGCGGATTTAAAATAAAAGCCTCGGTGAATCATCCGTTCAGGAAACTAGACGGCTGGCTGCCCTTGGAAGGATTAAAAATCGGAGATAAAATTGCTACACCTAAAAAACTTTCTCCCTCTCTGGCCAGAAACGAGATGAAAAAAGAAGAAATTATTCTTTTAGCTCACCTTCTCGGAGACGGTTGCGTAGTGGAACACCAGCCGATTCATTACACTTCAGGTGATAAAGTAAATATCGAAATTGTCGGCAAAACAGCTAAAAAATTATTTAAAATCAAACCTAGGGTTGTCCCTCAAAAAAATTGGCATCATATTTACTTGCCTTCTCCTTATTATCTTGCTCGTGGAAAACATCACCCGATTATTAATTGGTTTTCTGGTTTAGGGATGAAAAAGGCGAAGTCTTTTGAAAAATACATTCCTCAAGCCGTATTCGCCCTAGACAATGAAAATATAGCTCTATTTTTACGCCACCTTTGGTCAACCGACGGGAATATCAGTTTCAAACAACTTAAAGGCAGAAAGCCGTCAGCCGCTATTTATTACGCCAGCACCAGCGAAAAATTGGCAATGGGCGTGAAGCACCTCCTTTTGAGATTTGGAATCAGGAGCAGAATTAAACCCCAGAAGAAACAAAATTACCGAATTTGCTATCAAGTGCAGATCCAAGGGAAAGAACATCAACTAAGATTCTTAAAAGAAATCGGGGTTTTCGGTAAAAAAGAAAAAATATCTCAAAAACTTATAAAAAATCTCGAAGAAATTATCCCCAACACCAATTTAGACGTTGTGCCGAAGGAGATTTGGCAAAATGTAATTGACGGATTAAGGCAAGACCGCGGGTTGTCCTGGGGAGAATTTTGTACAGGAATTAATATGAGCAGCGGCGGAAAAAATTCTTTATTCAGAAACGGAGTCGGAACGTTAAGATTGGAAAGAATCGCTAATTATCTTGCTGCCCCCAAACTTTCGGCTTTAGTCCAGTCAGATGTTTTCTGGGATGAAATCGTATCTATCACCCCCTTGGGAGTTGAAGAAGTTTTTGACGCCACCGTTCCTGGGACTCATAATTTTGTGGCAAATGATATTATCGTCCATAACTCCATAGAGCAGGACGCGGACGTGGTTATGTTTATATACAGAGAAGACAGATATCGGGAAAACACGGAGAAAAAAGGTATTGCCGACATTATCGTGGCCAAACACAGAAACGGGCCGGTCGGTCAGGTGGAAATTTATTTTGATGAAAGAACGGTCACATTCAAAAACCTGGAAAAGGGCTACGCGGAGGCGGAATAAAAATGTACTCCCCCACTATCCAAAAATTAATTGATTTATTTTCCAAATTCCCGACGGTCGGGCCGAGAACTTCAGCCCGTTTTGTTTTTTATTTAATGGGCAAAAGCAAAGAAGAAGTCAAAGAAATTTTGCAGTCAATCGCCTTCCTTAAAAATCATGTAAAAATATGTTCTTCCTGTTTTAACGCTTACGAAAGCGCAAATTCGCTGTGCCAAATATGTTCTGATCCCCGACGCGACAAATCCCTGCTTTGCGTTGTGGCCAATGAAACCGATTTAGAAACAATTGAAAAAATCAAAAAATACAAAGGATTTTATTTTATTCTGGGCGGCACAGTTTCGGCTCTAAAAAAAACTGACATTGAAAAATTAAGGTTCAGGGAACTGGGCCAAAGAATTAAGGCGCACCCGGAAATCAAGGAAATTATTCTGGCTTTTAATTCCACCAGCGAAGGCGAAGCTACGGCTTTATATCTGGAACGGTTATTGAAACCCTTCGGCACGGCTCAGGGCAAGCTCTCCCGGTTAGGGCGGGGCTTGCCTGTCGGCGGAGAATTAGAATACGCCGACGAGGAAACATTATCGTCTGCTTTAGAAGGCAGACGATAACCTTAAACAAAAACCTTAAACTGTTTAAGGTTTAAGGTCTATAGTTTTAATCTCCACTTCGGTAAATTGCTGACGGTGGCCCTTTTTGAGATGATAGCGCTTTTTGGCTTTGTATTTAAAAATAATGACTTTTTTGGCTTTTCCCTGCCTTAATACTTTGCCAGTAACTTTGGCGCCTTTAACAGTCGGGGTTCCGATCTCCAACTTATTTTGTTTTTCCAACAATAAAACATCGTCAAAGATAATTTCCTCGCCGTCTTTCTTGGCCAATTTTTCTACTTTAATTTTTTCTCCGGGAGATACAATGTATTGTTTGCCTCCGGTTTTAATGACTGCCAACATATTATTCCGCTGGTTTATCCAGCCGTTTATTACCTCCCAAGTCTACCAGTTTTTCTACCTTCTCGTCAAGTAGAGATAAGCGCTTTTCTGAATCATCATAAGCTGAAGATGCGCTCCTTAAATGGCTCCCCAGTTTGCGAAATCCATCCATCAGTTTTTCGGCGTCCTGGTGAACCTTGGCTAATTTCTTCAAAATTTCCTGAGTTTGCTTTGAAATTTGGGTATCTCGAAACCAATGTTCAATAGTTCTTAAGGTCAAATAAATTGTGTTTGGCGAAGATAAAATAACCTTCTTTGACCAGGAGAAAGCCGCAACATCCGCCTCTTTGCCTATATTATTGATAATTTCATAGTAAATAGCTTCGGCTGGAATATACATTAAAGCAAAATCGGTTGTGCTTTCTGAGGGCAGAATATATTTTGAAGAAATTTCCAGAACCCGATTTTTTACGTCGGCCAGGAAATTTTTCTTGAAAAATTCTTTTTCCGTTTCTAAAGTTGCATTTATCATTTTATCGAAGTTTTCCGAAGGGAATTTGGAATCAATCGGTAAAACCCTACCGTTTGGCAATTTTAAAATGGCGTCAACCTGCTCGCCGGAAGAAAAAAGATACTGGATTTTATAGAGCTCTGCGGGAAAATGCTGGGCTAAAATATGCTCCAAAGAGGCCTCGCCCCATTGGCCTCTCAATTTCGGCGATTTAAAAATATCCTGAAAGGTGGAAACATCTTTGACACTTTCTTGCACCTGTTTTAAATCTTCTTTGATTTTAGTCGCTTCTTTATTGAAACAATAAATTTGGTCATTCATAGTTTTTGACTGGCCCATCATTAAATCGGTGATTCTTCTCTCCAAGTCCCTATTCTTACTCAAAAAAATAAAAAGGCCGGCTCCCCCCGCCCCCAATATTAAAACCAGAATAACTAGAATAATTTCAGCCATTAAAATATATTAACAATAATTTCGGTAAAAATAAATGCAAAATAAAGGCCGACCAGCAAAAGCCCCTCTTTTTTTGTTATCTTCCGGCTTGTTTTAATAAAAAAGAAAAAAAACAATGCGGCCGCCAGCAAGAAGAACCTGGCTATGGCAAAATAAGAAATACTGCCGATATTAATCGGCTGAATTAAAGCGACTATCCCTAAAACCAGAGTCGCCGTGATAACGACGTTTCCCATGAGGTTTCCCAAAATCAGCCAGTCCTGGCTTTTTCTTGCCGCGTGCAGGCAGAAAAAAGTTTCAGGCAAACATGTTCCTATGGCCACAATAAACATGCCGATTAAACCTATGGGCAGGTTTAAATCCTGCGCAAAAAAGGTGGCCGATTTAACCACCCCTTGGCCTCCCATAAAAAGCAGGACAATCCCAACCAGGATTATACCGGCATCCTTTAACAGTAAATTCAAATTAATCCTGCTGGGCGAGTCGTCGTAGACTTTAGTAAATCTTTCTTTTTTCCCGAAAAGCCAGACGCCGTAGATAACAAATCCCAGAAGCAACAATACGCCGTCAATTCTCGACAAGCTGCCGTCTAATACTAAAATAAGGGGCAGTACAGCGATGATGATAGAAAAAACAGAGCTGCCCTGAACCGTTCTGCTGTTAGATGAAAGGCCGGCTTTGGAAATCAGGGCCGTTAACCCCATAACCAAGGATAGATCGAAGATATTGGACCCGACAACGTCTCCGAAAGAAAGTTCGGGCACTCCATTCAAAGCCGAAACCACGCCGACAATCAAATTGGGAATGGTCGTGCCCACGGCCATTATAAAAAAGGCGACCACAAATTCTTTTAATTTTAAAATCATCGCCACGCGGGACAAGGCGTCGATCAGCCACTTCCCGGAAAGAATAAGTAAAAAACAGGAAATTAAAAAGAATAAAATATAAAGCCAAAGCATATTAAAAAAAATATATTATCTGATAAATTATGCCTCCTAAAAATATTAAAGCCAGAGGATAGATAAAAATACTTTTCGGCTTGATTTTTTTATACATCAATAAAATTAAAATTCCGTCAAAACCGAGCAAAATGCCGCCGACAAAAGATATGACAGGGATAAACTGTTTTATTCCCGCTAAAAACAGGGCTAAGGGGACAAAACAAGTTATGGCCCAAGAAAGATGTTTTTTGATTTTTAAATCGAACCGGAAAACATTTTTCAAATTAAGTCCCAAGGCGATAAAAGAAGTAAAGGTGGTTAAAATGCCGAAAAACAAGCCAAGGTTGAATATGGAATTTCCCAGGAAACCCTTAAGGCCAGTTATGGCAAATTCCGTAGTTTGAGAGCCCGAAACCCCCAAAATTAAAAAAACAAAAGAAAGATAAATTAAAATAGCGATTAAAATGGATAAAATAATGACTTTATTTAGCAGATGCTTTCTTTGCCCCAATATTTCTTCCACCTCGGGAATTAAGCTGGCTCCGGAAAGAGAAAAAAGAACGGCCCCGTAAGGCAAAAACCAATTTTTCATCGCTCCAATATCAACATCTGGAAAAAGATTAATTAATCTTATCTGGGGAAAACCTTTTAAAAAAAATATAACTAGAATCAGGAAAAATAAAAGCAAGGCCCAGAATTCAATTTTAGAAATTGCTTTAACTCCAAAAAAAATCAAAAGAGCCCCGATCCCGAAATATAAAATCGTGTAAGCGACATTTCCTCCGCCGAAAATAGGCGACAATAAATTTGCCAGAAATTCTCCGCCGACAATCAAATAAGCCAGGATTGCGCCGAAAAGCCCCAAAATCGTGGAAACGAAAGCAAACTTTTGTGCAGTTTTCCCTAAATGGATTTTTACGTAACTGGGAAAACGGAAAAAGTCAGGGGTCGCTAAAGCCACTTTTCCGAAAAAAGAATGGATCAGAATCGACAATGGTCCTAAAACCAAAAAATAGCCGAGCATTGTCCAAATTCCCACTTTTGAAGCGATATAGGGCAAAGAAAAAAATCCTACGCCGATAATCGTGCCCGAAAGCATGGAAACAGCCAAAACCGGATTTTTAAAACTGGATAAGTTCATACTCTGCGGCCCCATCGGGATTTGAACCCGAGTTACAGGGATGAGAACCCTGCGTCCTAAACCAGGCTAGACGATGGGGCCATTCATTAAGTTTACCTAAAATTTAGATTTTGTCTATAAAAAAGCGGCTGGACGGAAATTCCATCAACAGCCGCATGCAGCTAGATATCTCTTAGGATTTTGGCAATCGCTTCCGGATAAACGGAAATCGCGTCCTCGCCAGTCCCCCGTTCATGGCCAGCCTTTTTGGTAGTAAGGGGCTTAAACTCTAAATGCCAATGATAGGGGCTATCGTTTCCGTCATTAAAATAAGGAGCCGTAAAGAGATGAAAATGATGAGGCAGGTCGGAAAGCTCTTGCCATTTCTCTCCCTGAAGAACGATTTTTACCTTTCGCATCACTTCTTTCAGGATTTTGGCAAATTGCAGAGAAACCACCTCGTTCTGAAGGCAAGAAGCAAAGCAAGGGGAATGCTCTTTGGAAGCTATTGTTACCTGGTGAGTTTCCGACGGCGCAAATGGCACAAAAGCGACAAAATGGTCATTCTCAAAAACCACTCTTCCGGCCATTTTTTCTTCTTGCCAAAGCCGGCAAAAAAGGCATTCTCCATTATTCGTCGCAGAATATTCCTTCATCCTCCGCCATCTTTCGTATATCAGTGTCGGCACAAACTCCCAAGCCTCATTTTGCCAATGGGGATGAGACAAAGAAGCGCCCGCGTCGGGACCATAGTTTTTGAACGCGTAAAACCATTTGAAACGAGGGTCGCACTTCAAATCCCAGTATCTTTCGGCCAGGGCCTGAAATATGGCTGTTATTTCCAGTTCCGACGAACAAGAAAGGCAATGGTTGTGTTTAGGAGATTCCACGATGATTTCGCTGGCGCCAACGCCCGAAGCCCTGTATTCTCGGAAAAACTCCGGGGTCTCCTCCAATTCGCCATCCTCAATGGCGCAAAGAGGATTCGCGTTTGGAAACCCGCGAACCAGCCATTTTTCAGGATCAAGTGAATTTGCTACTCTCGTTAATTCCTTAGGGGTTCTTTCTTCGTTCCCTGGACAAAACGGGCAAGACGCCGATAATTCCGGCAAACTGGAATAAGCCACGACATTAAGCCCAATCAACTTAAATCCTCTTTGGGGCGAAATAAGAACGCTCTGGCCAGTCAAGGGATTTATTCTCCTCCGTGGTCTGTTTCCATCATTAATATTAATTTCTTGCGGCATTCATTTCTCCTTATACAAAAATTAATGTACTACGCTTTAAAACATTTTAAAGTACTTGGATATTGCTGTCAACTTATTGGTAGTCCGGGGGAATTTGGTAAAGATGGGCAATATAATCCGCTAAATCGTGGAAAATCGGCAGGGCCGAATATTCAGCGGTTTTGGTTTCTGGGTTATCCAGTTTTACTAATATTAAAATTTTAGGGTTAAAGGCCGGAAAAAATCCGACAAAACTCTGGACGGTTTTATCGGAATAGCCGGATTTTTTAATTCCCAAAGCCGAAAAAGACACTTGGGCGGTGCCGGTTTTGCCGGCGATGTAATAGCCGGGTACTTTAGCGGCTTTGGAAAAGCCGTTTTCCACCACGCTCACCAGCATGGAAGTTATTTGCGAGGCGGTTTTAGAAGAAATAATCGATTCGGAATCTTTTTGCGAGAAATCCTCAAGCAAATGCGGCGTGACTAGCTTTCCGCCGTTAGCTAAAACTGAATAAGCCTTGGCCAATTGCATTAAGGTTATTTCCACGCCTTGGCCGAAAGCGGCGGTTGTAAAATTAATTTCATAACCCTTTTTCAACTCTTTATTCTGGGAATAAATTTCGTTTAAATCAATTCCTGTTTTTTTAAAAAATCCGAATTTTTCAATATATTTCAAAAAAAGATCGCCGCCTAATTGCCTTTCCGCAAAAACAGCGCCGGTGTTGATGGATTTTTCCAAAACATTGGTCATTGTCTGCTCTCCGTAAACCCGGCTATCGTAGTTTAAAATTTTATAGCCGCCGATTCTGACTACGCCCTCGTCAACATAGGTGGTCTGGGGAGTAATTTTCCCTTCCTCCAACGCCGACGCCATGGTCACGGGCTTGAAAACAGAGCCCGGCTCAAAAAGCGAAAGCACTGCTTCGTTTTGGAATATTTCCAATTTTTTATCTTGGGCGTAGTCCTGATAAAAATTAGGGTTAAAATTAGGGGAATTCGCCAAGGTTAAAATCTTGCCGGAAGCTGGCTCTAAAACTAAAATAACCCCTTTTTCAATTTTAAGATTTTGACCATTTTCTTTTAACAGCTTTTCCGCAAAAAACTGGATATCGTAATCAATGGTCAAGTTCAAATCTTGGCCCTTTTTGCCGTCTCGACCAATTAAAACATCATTGTAGTATCCCTCCAAGCCATATTGGCCTTGAGAATCAGCGTCAACAAAGCCAACCAACTGGGAAGCCAGGGTTTCTTGGGGAAAATAACGCCCCCTTTCTTGTTTAATATGAATACCCGCTAATTCTGCCTTCTCAACATTTTTGACTTCCGTATCGCTAATCCGATTTTTTATAGGAGAATATAATCCGCTGCCTTTTTTTAATTTTTCCGCAATAAAATCCCGGGGTAAATCCAAAATCTGGCTCAAAATATCAGCTGTTTTTTCCGGATTTTTAACTTCTGCCGGAGACGCAAAAACTGAAAAAAAATTTTTATTGATGGCTAACGATTCCCCGTTCTTAAAAAAAATCTCTCCCCGCTCGCCCAGCTTTCCTTCCTGTAAAAAAAGACGGCCCTCGGCCCAGGCCCTATATTTTTCTCCTTGAATTATTTGGATACTAACCAGTTGGCTGATGAGCGCTAATCCAAATAAGCAAAGAGTGATAAAAACACAGTCAATTCTTAGCGTCTCTTTCATTTTTCCATTATCACATTTTTTACCAAAGGCGAATAAATCTGAATGTATTTTGTTTTTTGAGCTTTTTCAAAGTCCCGGCTTAAAAAATAAGCGTCTAAATTGGCCAGGGATTGGGTTTTAGAAAAATTAATCTCCAATTTTTCTTTTTCTTCAATTAAATTGGTTAATTTCGCTTGGCCTTCCTTCAAATGATACCGGTCTTGAGCAAGCCCGGTGACCTGGACGATATAAAAAACCAGAAGAGAAATGATGGTGATTAAAGACAAAGTCCGGAAAAACTTTAAATTTAAATTCGGTTTTAAAAATATATTAAGGGGTAAATTTAAAGCGATAGTGGTGGACATGTTTAGAGTTTTTGAGCTGCCCGGAGATTAGCCGAGCGCGCTCTGGGATTACTTTTAATTTCTTGAAAAGTTGCGGCTACGGGCTTTTTCGTTAGAATATTGATTAAATTTTCTTTGGCTTTTTCTTTTAAAAAATTTTTAACAATCCTGTCTTCCAAAGAATGAAAGGAGATAACGACCAATCTGCCTCCTTTTTTTAAAACTTCGAGCGTTTGGGATAAAACAATTTGTAAATTATTCAACTCATCGTTAACGGCGATTCTCAAAGCTTGGAATGTTCTGGTAGCCGGATGTATTTTTTGCCGCCAGTACCAGCCAGGCGTCGCTTTTTTAACAATCCCTACCAACTGGAAAGTGTTTTCAATTGAATCAGCCTGCCTCGAATTGATAATTTCTCTGACAATTTTCTTGGCAAACTGCTCTTGGCCGTATTCCATTAAAATTTTCTCCATCTCCGCGGCCGACCAGAAATTTAATATTTTTTTAGCCGTCAGCTGATTTTCCAAACTATATCTCATATCCAGGGGCTCTTGTTTTTGGAAACTGAATCCTCGGCCCGATTCTTCCAAATGCCAGCTGGATAATCCTAAGTCCATTAATATCCCGTCTGCTTTCCCGAATTTCGTTTTTTCAACTATCTCTTTCAAATTCGCAAAGTTATCTTCTTTAAGAACTAATCTGTTATGGCCCTTAATCCTTATACTGAAATCTATCCCCAATACTTTCCCGGCCGGTTTTATTTTTTCGAGAATAGCTGCTGTATGCCCTCCTTCGCCCATTGTGCAATCAATAAAATTTTCATTGGGCTCTGGAGCCAGATAATCTATAACCTCTTTTTGAAGAACTGGTATATGCATCTAAATTCCCATCTCTTTTAATTTGCCGGCCATATCCCCTATCTCCCCTTCCATTTTTTTCCGGTAAACATCCCAGTTGTCGGCATCCCAAATTTCCAATCGGTCATAAAGGCCGCAGACGACGACATTTTTTGTTAAATTGGCGTAATTTTTTAAATAGTCGGGGACAAGAATTCTGCCTAATTTATCCAATCCGACGGCCATAGCGCCAGCCAGCATAATTCTGGAAAATCCCCTGGCTTCTGCCTGGCCGACCGGTAATTTGCCTAATTTATCCGACATTATTTCCCAAGCCTTTTCCGGATAAACAACCAAGCAATTATCAAGTCCGCGAGTAATAGTGACAGTTTCTCCGAGTTCTTTGCGGAATTTAGCCGGTAAGGCCAACCGTTTTTTAGTATCAATTGTATGGCGAAATTCTCCGATAAGCATAATATTTTAATAAAAATACTTATCCCCAGTTTTAAGCACTTATCCCACACTTATCCACAATGTGCCATTTCTTACCCTTATACATACTTTATACCCCACTAGAAGCCACTTCGTCAACCAAAATCACCCGCTTTCATTTCCCGAACAAAAATCTATCTTATACACATCTTTTCCCCCACCACCCATTTTTGTACAAACAAAAAAGCAGGAATTAAACAATCCCTGCTTTTCAATAAACTAAATAGTATCTATTTTATCTGGAAGGTTTCGGGGTCTATTTCCACTTTACTGCCGCGCTTTATCTGATTAGACAGAATGGCGGTAGCCAAAACATTGCCGATTTTATCCTGAATAACTCTTTGCATCGCTCTCGCGCCAAAAGTCGGATCGTAACCAAGCTCAACTATTTTCGCCTTCAAAGCTTCGGTAATAACAAATTCAATATCTTTTTCCGCTAAATTCTTTTTTAACTTATTTAAAAGCAGCTGGGCTATATCCATAAGATTTTCCTTGGAAAGAGGCCCGAAAACCACAACTGCGTCAAACCTGTTAATAAATTCAGGCCGGAAAATGGCTTTCTCAAAAATAAAATCTAAAAGTTTGGCTTTGACCTGCTCCCAAATGGTATTTTCTTTTAACGCTTCCAAAATTACCTGGTAGCCGGCGTTGCTGGTGGCGATAATGATTGAATTCTTAAAATTAGTTTTTCGGCCGAGGCCGTCGGTCAGCTGGCCTTCGTCCAGCACCTGCAAAAATAAATTTAAAATGTTGGGATGAGCTTTTTCGATTTCGTCCAGCAATATCAAAGAAAAAGGCGTCTCTCTAATCTTGGTCGTCAGCAATCCTTCCTGGCCTGGAGAGCCAATCAAACGGGGGATATCGGTAACATCCTGAAACTCCGACATATCCAGCCGGATCATTTTATCTTCCGAACCGAAATAAATCGCGGCTAAAGCTTTGGCGGTTTCGGTTTTGCCCACGCCCGTGGGCCCCAAAAACAGGAAAGAACCTATAGTCCCTTTTCTTATGCTTACTTCCGCCCTTGCTCTTCTCAAAGCCGAAGAAACCTCGTTAACGGCCTCCTGCTGATTGATGATTCTTTGATGGATTAAATTTTCTAAATCCAAAAGTATCTCTTTCTCTTTTGTTTCCATTGCCCCGACGGGAATCTGGGTTTTTTCAGAAACGATTTTAAAGACATCCTCGGCTAAAAGTGTTTTTGATTTCCTCTGGGAAACATAAACTATGATTTCATCCAGCAACTTTATGGCTTTTTCCGGAAAAGAATCATCGGGCAAGTATTTATCGGAAAGCCTAATGATTTCCCGGAGAGCAGAATAAGAAATGAAAATTTTATATTTTCTTTCCAAGAATAAAGATAAGTTTTCCAAAAGCAACAGGGTTTCCTGTTCCCCAATTTCCTCCACCTCCACTTTTTCAAAAAAATCCAGCAAAGAAGAATTTTGCTCAATATTTTTATGCAGCCCTTCAAAAGTGGTTATGGCTATCACCGGAAAATTCGGAAGAGCTAAATAGGGTGAAATAACGCCCGAGATATCGAGAAAATTATGAAACTCATCGATTGCCAGAATAATGTTTCCCGAAGAAGCTACCTCGCTGAAAATAGCGTCCAGGACGTTTTCTGCCGCCTTAAGGCTACCGGCTTGATTAATTAGGCTCGCCAAATCCAATTGCACCACTCTTTTGTAATTGACCTCCTTCAAGCTTTCCCCTAAATAACTCTTTGAAGCTATCGCCTGAATGATGCTTTTCCGGCCTGAACCAGATTCCCCCACCACTAACACGTTGTTCTTTTCTCTTCTGGCTAAAATTCTCTCTATCGCTTCAATTTCTTTTTGATGGCCGATAATGTCCGGGAAGCCCTGTCTTTTGGCTATTTCCGAGAGATCCAAGGAGAATCTGTCCAGGGTCAAGGTGTATCCAGCCGTCCAGTTCTTCGCCATGGAACCTTGCTTGATTAAGTTTTTCCAGAGCCAGAATTTTTTCCTTTCTTCGATTTTATTTTTCAGATCCTCCAGCCACCAGCTTAAATTCTTGATATCCCGGCTTTTTAAATTAACGGCCATCAGATATTTTTTAAAAGTGGTGTCAACTTCGCTGAGAGCCGATATTAGGTCCCCAATTATAATTCTCTGCCCGCCGCGCTCCTTGGCGATTTGAAGGGCGGATAAAATGGCTTTATGAGAATCGGGAGAGAGAATTTCTTCAAATTCTCCACCTTTAAGGCCGTCTAAATAAACCTTCAGATCGTTTTTTATGCCCTTTAAATATAAAAGCGCTCTTGTAAATATAAAATTGGTTTCCTTGTTATTTTTAAGCGCAAAATAAAGCAGGGCTTCCGACGGAATCTCGGACAGATTTTTTTTGCGAGAAAACTTAATTGCCCCCCAGCAGACCTTTGCCGACTCAAAACTTAAAAATTCAGCCAAATTTATCCCCTCTTTATAAAGAGGAAGCTTAGGTTTTTTTAATTTACAATTAAAGAAAGCTTCCAAAATCCAAAAACCAATTGCCAAAGACAGGGCAATTAAACAAAGGCCTAGAAATTTTTCCAAAAAATCGCGGCTTAGAAAAATAAATAAAAAAACAAGAAAGAAAAGAAAAAATAATTTTCTAAAAAAAGCGGCGAACATGAAAATCGGGACTTTCCCCCATTTGACAGCCCGAAAAATTCCCGCCTTTTTAAAATTAAAATAAAATTGAGAATCCATGCTATTTAATTGCTAAATTTTGATGTTTTTTCAAACCTTCGGCATAGTGTTTTTGGACCTGGCCAATGGTCAAAGCTTGGGCATAAATGCGGACTTCATCGATGAGGCCATTCCACCAATGATTCGCTGCGGCGGCATATCCTAGCCGAAATGAATTTCCAGGGGTGATTGTTATACTGCCCGTTAATGGATTATCGGCGTCCAAAGTTCCATTACGGTATATTTTTACCCTGCTCCCGTCGTAAGTAGCGACTATGTGAACCCAATTGTTCTTGGGAATAGCAGCCGAAGATACTACATCGGCCCAAACGCCAGCTATCTTAAGACCGAGTGCCATTTTTCCTGTTGTTTGCATCCAGACCAAACCATAATCATAATTTCCATTGCTGCCATAAACAACGGCAAATTGATTGGAAACTGAACCCTTTTGATAGACCCACGCTTCAAGCGTAATCGCCGAGGTAATTTGCAAGCTTACGTCGCTTCCAGCGTCCACATAATCATCGTACCCGTCAAAGCTTAAAGCGTATTTCTCTTGACCTTGACCCAAAACCGCTTGGGGAGTATTGGTGGCAGCTGTCGGACAAGAAGTGCCAGAACAGCTTCCATTATTTTTATTTCCCGAAGTGTCAGCAAAACTATCAGCTCCCGGGCCTTCGTCAAAGTCCCAGATTCCCCTAGCTTCTACGCCCAGGGCGCTCTGGATTGACCGGCTGAATGTCAAGGTTTTGACAATTTGAGCTTTTTGCATTTGTCTGGGTACGTTTACATTCACCAGAACAACGCCGGCTATTAAACCGATTATGGCGATAACGACCACTAATTCAATCAAGGTGAAAGATTTTTCTTTTCTTAAATTAAAACAGAATTGAAAATCCATAAAAAAATCCGAAAATTAAAAACAGGGGCAGAATAATCCACCCCAATAATACGACGAGGCCCGCGACGAATATGAACGCTTCAAACAAAATGCCGAATATTATCAAAAATATCCGCAAAATTGCCCCTAAAATCCTGGAGATTAAATTAGAGAAAAAAACTTCAAGAAATTTTCCCGGATAAAACCCTTTAGGATAATACCAGCGGTATCTGCGCCATGGGGAAAATATAGTTCTTAACAAAAACGGCAAGGAAAAATAATGAAGTCCGAATTTCAAAAAATTCTTCCAGCCAATTAAAATATTTTTAGGACTTTCCCAAAATTGCCAAAAAATATACTGAAAAATAATATTATTACCCATATTATTAGGCGATGAAGCTTTGCTTCATCTTCAAACTTCGTTCGGCTTCGCCGAACTCGTTTATCAAATTATACCTCTTCTTGAAGAATGCTGTCTAGCTGGTCTAAAATATCTTGGGGTACGGGTATGGGTTTGCCGATAGGGCTTCTGGCTGGATATCGCCAAGTGCTGATAATTTTGATTTTTGATAGTTGATTTTTTATTTTAATTACCACGTACATCAACCAGATTTCCGTCGGATTTTTTTTGGTGCCGGTAATCTGCATTGCGGCCAAAGTTCCCGGGGCTATGCCCTCTTCTTTCCTATCGGGCCTCCTTAAAACCCGCAGAACTCTCTGTTCGGAAAGCCGGTACTGCCTCATTTTAATTTTAGAATGGTTGGTCCAAAAAATCTTTGGAATGGTATCTTTCAGCAGCATTTTAAAAAACGATATTTTTTAAATTGGTCTTTGAAAAACTTGTATTTTCTATATCCTTCCCGCGCCAGAATTTTTTCAATATCTTCTTTTTGTTCGGGAGAAAATTCAAGGAAGATTGCTCCGTTTTCAACTAAAAAATTTTTGGCTTCTTTTAAAAATTTCTTAATATAAAAAAGCCCAGATTCGCCGCCAAACAGCGCTAATTTCGGTTCGTATTTTAAAACAGACGGCTGGACTTCTTGAATCTTGTTTTCGGCCACATAGGGCGGATTGGCAAAGATAAAATCGTATTTCCCTTTTATTTTATCAAACATATTTGATTGAAAAACCCCGTATCTGTTCTTAGAAATTTTGTTAAGCGTCAGATTGATTTTTATTTGTTCTACGGCTTGTTTATTAATATCAATAAAATCCACCCGGCCGTCTTTGATATTTTTAAGAATGGCTATACCGATACACCCTGTTCCTGCAAATATATCCAGCACTTTAATATGCCGAGAACGCTTCTCGGCATATTTTATTGCTTTTTTCGCCCAGAATTCAGTTTCGACCCTTGGCATAAAATTCCATTTTGACAAATCAATCTGGCAGCCCAAAAATACCATATCAAAATTCTCCTTGTTTTATTTTTTGACGGATATTTGCAATGAAGGTATTAAAAAAATACAGGTTGTGGAAAGTCAGCAGCTTTAAAGCCGTGATTTCCTTTGCCCGGAAAAGATGGGAAATATAATTTCTTTTATAATCTTGGCAGACAGGGCAAGAGCAATTTTTATCCAGCGGATTTGTATCTTTTAAGAAAATCAATTTCTCCAAATTCAGTTCGCCCTGGCTGGTAAAGGCCTTTCCCCTTCTGGCATAATGAGTGGGGACGATGCAATCAAAGGTATCAATACCCGCTTTAATAATTTTTGGAATATCTTCCAAATAACCTATGCCCAGCAAGTGCCTTGGCTTGCCTCCTGGCAGTTCCTCTATCACCCATTTTAACATTTCCGACATCTTTTTTTTATTATTTCCGAATTCGCCGCCAATGCCAAAACCGTCAAAAGGCAGTTTTCCGATAAATTTAGCGCTTTCAATCCTTAAATCTTTGTATTTACCGCCTTGGACTATGCCAAACAGGGCCTGTTTCGATTTTTTTGCTTCAAGGCAAATCTCGGCCCAGCGATGAGTCCTTCCCATAGATTTTTTGGTGTATTTATAATCGGCTAAAGGCGAAGTGCATTCGTCAAAAGCGAAGATGATGTCGGCTCCTAGATCCTCCTGAATTTTTATTGATTCTTTTGGCCCTAAAAACAGTCTCCGGCCGTCAACGGGCGAATTAAAATAAACGCCGCGGTCGGTGATCTTTATTGATTTTGGCTGCTCGCCCGCCTGAATACGCGAAGCGTTTTGGGCGGGCTGGCCCTTTAATATCTTGCCCGTACCAAAATCCTTGCCAAATCCCAAAGAAAAAACTTGGAAACCTCCCGAATCCGTCATTAACCCTCCCTGCCAATTCATAAATTTATGAAGCCCGCCCGCAGACTTCACAATTTTTTCCCCGCCTGCATCGCTATGCGGCGAAGCATTACGGGCAGGTCCAGGCTTTAAATGCAGATGGAAAGTGTTGGCGATTAAGAGTTGGCTTTTTGTTTCTTTGACTTCCCGGCTGTCTAGGGTTTTTATGACGGCCTGAGTTGCTACCGGCACCAAACATGGCGTTTCTATGACGCCGTGGGAAGTAATCAGCTGACCTAATCTCGCGCAGCTTTTTTTAGATGATTTTAAAATTCTGAAACTTATTTTCATATTTTTGCCAAACAACTTCCAAATTTTCCACTTTGGCCAAAAATGGGCCCCTTTTAGCCCATTCGATTATCTCTTCAACTTTATCTTTGTTTCCTTCAAAAACCGCTCCCACTTTACCCGAAGCCAGGTTCTCCGCCCAGCCCGT
>CAZWNE010000001.1:12621-19131 GCA_964635155.1 uncultured Candidatus Saccharibacteria bacterium | reverse complement strand
ACTGCGCCGAAAAAAAACGCCCTGCACCCGGCCTGAAACAAAAATATGAGCCCTTGTTTTTTCTGCCATAAAATTAGTGTCTTTATATAACTTATTTTATCAAAAAAATAATTAACTATGAAATTTCAAGAAAAAAGAGCAGTTTAAAGACGTGCTCGGGTCTGTGTTGTTGAGTTTATTGTTGACGAGAGATTAGTGGGCGATGGAAATTAGGTCAGCATAATGCACAGACCGACAGTGGAGGCAGTTGCCCTTATTTGTCGCCGCTCTGGCCGCAGCCTTGAATCGGATGAACAATTCTGGCAGAACTTTCAGATCTCCGCTCCAGAATGTTTTGGATTCTATTCGCGCGGTGTTTCCGTCACGAACTATCCAGTGCTCTTCTATTGTGACATTATAATTGAAGCGATAGCCGGTAATTGTCACAACATTACTGTAAACCGCAAAGTGGGCGTGGGTGCCATCATTGAGGGAACCGCCACGCGGCACATAGTAGGGGCGGAGAGCTGCGCCGCTCAACCCGCACACAACTGTACCTCTACCGATTCCGCCGCCGCCGTGTTCGGTCACGTTGATTAAGAGCGTGGCGCCAGCCACTTCCGCTGGAATTTTATAGGTATCGGGATCGTTCCGCGACCCTTTCTTGCTAACTGGCAACTCAACAATGACGCCACCCTTCACTAACTTGGCGGTGATGCCCCGCTTGGCCAGGGTGTCCGCAAGGGCCTGGTTCCCTTCATTGACTTTCGCCGTGATATGCATTTACTTCCTCCTTATTCTTGTTAAGTTAAAGAGCATTCCTATGGTGGACGGTACAGGATTTGAACCTGTGGCCTCTGCAATGTGAATGCAATGCTCTGCCGCTGAGCTAACCGTCCGCTTAATATAAAATTAGCAGATTTTCCTCGCATTTTCAAATAAAAAAGAGGGGGGCTGATTAAAACGCCCCCTCTGCTTTTTTGCCGCTGGCTCCAGCTTAATGACGGTTGCATGAGAGATATTTGTCAAAACCGTGGAGATAATCAATATGCAGTTTCTTGCAGTCGCGGCAAAGAAATATAAAAAATTCGGTCGGTCCGGTGAACCCAGGCGGCTGATACATGCCAATCGAAACAGGATTGCCGAGCTTGACCATCATTCTTTTCCCGAAAGAAAGCCCTTTCCACACCTCTTTCTCGCCTGGTAATTGCAAGTTCTTTGGTGTAATCTGCGTAACCATTTTCTTGCCTCCTTTTTATTCAATATACGCTTGTTAAAGAAGTAAATGCTATTTTTTAGAATAACATATAATTAATAAAAGTCCACTTTTGCCAAGATTAAAAATTTGCGTTAAAATCAAAACATAATGCAGATTTTTGAATTTCATTTCAACCCTAAAGTAAAGCCGGACCTGATATTCAACGGTTTTTGTTTTGAGCCGGGAAATATCTACGAAAAGCGGGTGGGCGGTCTTTATCTGGCCGGGGTATTAAAAAACGCTCTGCCTCAAAATTTTCATCTCATAGAGCATTTAAGCCAGAACATAAAACAGCAATATTATAAAAGCAGCTTGCGGAGCCCGGCCAAAGCCCTTCAGGAAGGACTAATGGCGGGTAATGCCTTTTTAGAAAATATTTCTAAAAAAGGAGACGTCAGCTGGCTGGGGCACTTGGATTTTTCCGTTCTTTCTTTGAAAAATTTTGACTTAAACTTCGCCAAAACCGGAGAAATAAAAATTTATTTATTAAGAGGCGGCCAGGTTATTGATATTGATAAACGGCTGAAATTCGACGGGATGGAGCCTTACCCATTAAAAATCTTTGGCAATATTATTTCCGGGAAACTGGCCGAAAACGACTTAATCTTGATTTTGACAGAAGAATTACTGGCTCCTTTTCAAAAATTATTACTGGAAATTGCCGCATTAAGGCCCTTTGACGAAAAAAAACTAAAGGAAATTTTTAAGATAAAGGAGGAAATTCTTTCTAAAATTTCCGGCCTCTGCCTTTTAATATCTTTGAGCAAAGATACTCGCCCCCGCAAAAAAGAAATGATATTGGGAAGCCGGCCCCGCAAGGAATTCGCCTTCAAAAATATCTTCAGCCCGGCTATAAAAAAAATAAAAAAGTTATTCAAAAAACCTGTTTTCAAATTGCCCCGCCTCCCGTCTTTTTTTAAATTTAACTCTCGGAAAGCGAAGAGAACTTCGTCCTCTTCTTCACCTTCGCTTCCGCGTACGGAAGCTCGGTTTTTAATTTTTATTTTGATTCTTGTTCTAGCCATAGGTTTCTTCTTTTCTAGAATAGAAGGAAGAACAAAATTAAAACTTTACCAGGCGACCCTTAACCAAATCCAGCAGAAAATAAACGAAGCCGAGGGTTATTTGGTCTTAAAAGATAATCCCCTGCTCTTGGAAAAAGCCAATTCTTTACTGAAAGAAAACCAAGACGATATTCTGAATTTAATAAAAGTTTATTCTCAAGCTCCCCAAAGTTTTAAGAATCAGGTTATGGAGCTGGAAAATAGAATTTCCGATAATCTTTTTGCTTTGAATAAATTGATCGAAATTTCAGAACCTGAACTTATTTTTGAAGTAAACCCCCGCGAATTCATCCCCCAAAAAATAATTGCCGAAAATGGCACTGTTTATCTTTTTAGTTCTTATGCCCCGAATCTTTTCAAAATTAACGAAAATAAAGAGGGTGCCATTCTGCCAATTAATAAAAAATTTAATACCGCCGCAAATTTTGGCGATACTTTATTGTTTTTTTCCAAACCAGACGATCTGACTATTTGGAAAGATAACCAATTTAATAATATAAATATCCAAATATTGCCAAATTACACTTATGGTGATTTTTCTTCCTATCAATCAAACCTCTATTTTCTTGATGAAAAAATGGGACAAATAATAAAATATGCCTATCTTGAAAATTTGGCCTGGAGCTCGCCGCAAATCTGGCTCTTATCTTCAACTCTAAAAGCCACTGGGGCGAAATCAATAACTGTGACCGGGGGCATTTGGGTCATGAATAAAGATAATTCCATAGCTCGGTATTATGCCGGACAGCTCCAAGAAACCATAAAACTGAATATATTCCCTGCGCCAAAAGATTTTTCTAAAATTTTGGCCGTACCCGAGCTTTCTTATATTTATATTTTAGAACCCCAGCAAAAAAGATTGGTCATAATAAACAGAACTGGCGGAATAATCCGCCAGTTCCAAAGCGCCCAATTCAATAATCTTTTAGATTTCTCGGTTTCCCGAGATGGGAAAATAATTTATCTTTTAAACGGCCAAAAAATCTACAGAATCTTATTTTAATTCAACTTTTGCGCCGGCTGCTTCAAATTTCTTTTTCATCTCTTCCGCTTCTTCTTTCTTGACGTTCTCTTTCACCACCTGGGGTCCGGTAGCTGAAGCATCAACTAAATCCTTGGCCTCTTTCAATCCTTTTTCGGTAATATCCCTGACCACCTTAATCACTTCAATCTTTTTGTCGCCAGTAGCGGTTAAAACGATATTGAAAACTGATTTTTCTTCCTCCTTGCCCGTTAAAGCATCTGCGGAGGCGGGGGCTGCTATTATTGTCGCTGGAGCCGACGCTGAAACGCCGAATTTCTTTTCAAGCACCTTGACCAATTCTGCCAGATCAAGAACTGAAAGCTTCTCAACGTCTTCCACTAATTTTTTGAATTTTTCGGGAACCTCCACGGGTTCATCTTTTTTTATTTCTTCTGCCATAAAATTTTAGTTATTAGTTTTAATCTTAGATAAAATTTGCATCAGACCTTTAATGTTTCCTTGCAATACGCTGACAAAACCTGACATCGGGCTGGCTATGCCCCCGACTAATCTGGCCAGAAGCTCTTCACGACTTGGCAACTGGGCCAGAGCGATAATCTCTTCAATTTCTTTAAACTTGTTTTCTAGAAAACCACCGAGAATCTTTAATGCCGGATTTGTTTTGGAAAACTGATAAACCGTCCTTGCTGGAGAAACTTCGTCGTTATAGCCGAATATCAGGGCGACTTCGCCGGCTAATTTATCCTTGGCTATTTCCAGATTTTTGTCTTTCAATGCCAAGTTCACAAGAGTTTTTTTGGCCACCTTCATCTCGTTCTGGTTTTTTTTCAATTCTTTCCTCAAGCGGGAAATATCTTTGACTTTCAACCCGGTAAAATCAACAAAAACCATCGCTTTTTGTTTGGCGACTTTATTTTTTAAATCTTTTAAAATTTCCGCCTTTTTATCTTTGCTTAACATATAAAAAAACTGCGTTCTACCGCAGAATAAACAAGGGCCAGACAAGGCTCGGCCTCGTCTATTTTTTCCTCGGTGGGGCTTATGGATGCCCACTGTCTGCGGATATATTCTGATATTAGTATAAAGGAGATACACTGTCAAGTAATAAAAAGGGGTTAAGAATTTCTCAATCCTTAACCCTCGCCATTTCCCGGAAACTTAGAAAAGCTTGTCCGGGATATCGTCGTCATCGTCAAAAGCCTTATTGGAAAGGGCAACCACTTCCACGCCGGGCACCAATGGCAGGAATGCGTGGGAAACACCCGCCGGAACAAAACAAGAATCTCCCAGTTGCAAATTTATCTCGGTAAAATCATTCTTTCCAGCTTCTCGATACCGGAAGATCGCGGCCGGGGGATTATCTTTTTCCGGTAATTTTCCCAGAAACACGAAGAACTCGTGTCTTCGCGACTCCCTGGGATGATAATGGTTTCCCACGGGCATTTTTTGCTCTACGGCAGCGTCAAAAAAGTTTAGTGTTTTAACCTGCACCACTGGAAAGGGCAGTCGGACGGACTCTAAAACCGCATCTCTTATCAATCTTCTTTCATCCTTATGATAGCCTGACTTCCCTCGAAAAATTTTAACATTCATTTAATCCCTCCTTAAAGAGCAATTTTTCCGCTCAAGCTTTACTTGCGCAGAATATATTATTATAATCTAACAGATATAAATGGCAAGTCTCGCCTACTTTAAATACTTGGCCTTAGCGATATTGTGCTCTTCTAAAGTTCTGCTGAAAATGGTCTGGCCCGAAGGAGTGGAAAGATAATACCAATAAGAACTTGCTTTGGGGTTTATAGCCGCCAGAATCGATTCCAAGCCGGGATTGCTAATGGGGCTTGAAGGCAGTCCTCTATTTTTATAAGTCCACATTTCAGAATCTACCTGCAGGGCCATCCCTATTCCCAACCTCTTCCATAAAATTCCGGAAACCAATTCCATGTCTTCTTTTGTCCTTACTTCTTTTTCAATCAAAGAAGCCATAATAACAATATTTTTAGTTATTTCTAAATCTGCGGTCTTTTTGCTAAAATTAGCCGTCATTGCTTCGGCGACCTCTTTACCCGAAACTCCAATTGGAAAATAATAAGTGTCGGGGAATAAATACCCTTCCAGATTATCTCCGGGTAGCTTTAGATTCAAAGCGTCTTCAATCTGCTTCTGGGTCCAGCCTTCGGGCACGGTCAGGGTTATTTTAGCTGTATTACCGGAAATTATTTTTTTGGCTATTTCAGCCGCGCTTTCTGCAGGAGATATAGAATATTGTCCGGCCTGAAGCTTCATTTGGCTTCCGGCAAAAAAAACATAAAACTCAAAGAAAAACTTATTTATTATCAAGCTCTCTTTTTGCAAGTTTTTGGAAATTGCAACCAAATTCTGCCCTTTTTCAATTAAAAACAGTTTTTCTTGAGTTGATTTAGAATCTTTTGAACCATAAATCCCCCATATTAAAATCACCCCGCTTAAAATAAAAATAAATAAGATTAAGTATTTCCGCATACATCAAGCTTTTATTTATAAAGGCGCAGATAAAGATGAAGCGACAGCTTCATCGCCCTACTTTGAAATTAAGGGTACGAAAACAAATCCCGGATATTCGGTCTCCTCGAATTTTAATTCGGATTTTTTAACAATGCGCCAGATTGAATTTCTGATAGGAGCGACAATTATCCCGCCGATTTTCAATTGTTTTTTCCAGGACAGGGGAATCTCTTTTCCCGAAGCCGACGCCAGAATTTTATCATACGGCGCTTCTTCTTGATATCCCTTTGAGCCGTCCTCGCAAATAAATTGGATAGAAAGATTATATTTTGCTGTATTTCTTTTTCCGAATTCAGCCAGTTCCGGAATAATTTCAAGCGCAACAATCTTACCTTTATTGCCGACAATTTCTGCCAGCAAGGCGCTTGTCCAGCCAGAGCCCGAACCGATATCCAGTATTTTTTCTCCGCTTTTTGGTTCTAACTGTTCCAGCATAAAAGCCACTACTAATGACTGGGAAATTGTCTGGCTGAAGCCGATAGGCAGGGCCGAATTTGATTCCGCCAGATTTTTTAAATCTTGCGGCAAGAAATCAGCCCTTTTGATTTTTTGAAAAGCCTCAATAATCCTTGGCGTCTTTAACCATCCCTCTTGAATTAAATTTTGAATAAGCGACATAATTTTTTCCAAAAAGAAATTCTGTCTGTGATTAAAATACCGTCTAAATGGTCAATCTAGTG
>CAZWNE010000001.1:0-12611 GCA_964635155.1 uncultured Candidatus Saccharibacteria bacterium | reverse complement strand
CCCCTTAGGTTCATTCTTAACGATTTCTCCGGTTTCATTTTTCGCTTCAACTCCCACTTCTTTCGCCCTTTTTATCCGCAAAAATATTCCGGGCATACAAAGACAGCCTTCTTCCTGCGTTTCTTTTTCCCGGCTCTTTTTAATAATTTTAGGATTAATAAAGCCAACCGCCCCTTTTTCTGTTTCCACAACAACAACTCTCTTTGAAACTCCGACTTGGGGAGCGGCCAGCCCCACCCCCTGAGCTTGTCGAAGGGTTTCTTTCATATTAAAAATCAACTCCTTGATTTCAGGAGTTAATTCGTCTACCTCTTTTGCCTTTTCTTTTAAAACCTGACTGCCAAATTTTTCAATTTTAAGAACCATCCAAAGTTGATTTCTTTATTATTATCTTGTAAAGATTTTCCAAAAAGTCGCCGCCTGCATATCCCAAAATAAAACTTAAGGCCGGAGTGAACAAGCCCTCCAACGTAAAGCCTATTTCCTTAATAGCCATGACTGAAATCAAACCCACTATTCCCGAAAGAAAACTCATTGCCAAAAAATAAGTTAATTTAAAGGGCACGTTTTTATAAGAAAATTGGTGCTTGATAAAACCAATCAGGCCCCTTAAGACTCCGCCACCAAAACCTGCGATTAAGACATAAAAATACATAGTTTAGATAATTTTGTGTAAAATTTTGTACCAATCCGAATATGAAAAGATGCCCTGAAAAATAAGCCCTCCGAATAATCCGAAAGAAAATTGAGGCCAAGGGGGTAAAAAATTAAATAAAATAAAGGACGTTAAAATCCCGGAACTGTATAGCCAATGATGCAAATGAATTCTATAGCCGCCGATTTTAAAAACCATCGGTTTTATCTTACCTATCTTGCCCGTTTCTTTCCCGGCTACGAACTTTCCGATTAAATAACCCGAGATTACTCCAAAAAAAAGTTCGAAAGAAACCAGCGCTACGGGTATCCCCAAAAATATTTTTTTCTTAAAAATCTGCATACAATGAAACTTTTATTTATAAAAATGCAGATGAAGATGAAGTCGCTACTTCATCGCCTATCTTTCATAGCGGGGGCACCCTGATTCGAACAGGGATCGAAGGTTTTGGAGACCTTAATTCTGCCGTTGAAATATGCCCCCACAGGGAATTTTTCTACTTTTTTCCCTCTTTGTGCAAAGTGTGCTTCTTGCAAAATTTGCAGTACTTTTTCAATTCTAACTTCTTCTCATCCGCCTTTAGGGATTTATGAGTATAGTAATTGATGTTTTTGCAAACTTCGCATACAAGTTTTACGAACGGTTTTTTTGTTGGCATGTTGGTTTTTTATATTTTTAATTTTTTATAACCCCTTGAGCCGATGAGCAGATTTGCACTGCTGGCCTTTTCATTACCAATGAAATGCTCTACTGCCTGAGCTACATCGGCATGTATTGGGCAGGGAGGGATTCGAACCCCCGAAGTCCAGAGGACGACAGATTTACAGTCTGTTGCGATTGACCGCTCCGCCACCTGCCCCTGCAATTCTTTATTATATCAGAAAGTGATTAATTTTCAATCACTTTGCCGTATTTTAACCGCCAGGCTTCTATTTTCTTGTGGTGGCCAGACATTAAAACTTTTGGAACCTGCCATTTTTTAAAAACTTCGGGCCTCGTATACTGAGGGTATTCGATAAAGCCCTTAGTTTTAGTTATTCTTTCTCGTAATAATTGAGGTTTTCCAAGAACTCCGGGAATCAATCTTGCCACTGTTTCCATCAAGATCATTGAGGGCAGCTCCCCTCCCATTAAATCAAAATCCCCTATTGATAATTCCATATCCGCAATGTGCTTGGCCACTCTTTCATCTATGCCTTCATACCGGCCGCAAATCAATATCAAGTGATTAAGTTTTGATAATTTATAAGCAATCTGCTGATTAAACTTCTTCCCCCTCGGCGTGAATAAAATTATTTTTCGCTTTTCGCTTTTTACTTTTCGCTTTAAAAATTGAGTCGCCTTAAATATCGGTTCAACTTTCAAGACCATGCCTAGCCCTCCTCCAAAAGGCCTGTCGTCAACTGTTTTATGCCTGTCCCGAGTCCATTTTCTTAAATTATGAACGTTGATTTTAATGAGTTTTTTGGCCTGAGCTCTTGCAATCAAACTCTCTTTCAGATAAGAGGTAAATAAATCCGGAAAAATTGTGATAATGTCAAACGAAAGCCGTGCCATCTTATGATGATAGCACGGCTTTCTGAATTCGTAAATCTAGATGATTTACAGCTTGAGTTCGTCTAAATCTCCGCCTGCCCCTGGAGCTCTCCTCTCACGAGGCACCCTGGTTGAGCCTTCCGGCTCTTCGATCTTCAAATTCACCCTGGCGTGATTTTTAAGACCGACAATGCGAACCAAGGATCTTATTCCTCTGGCAGTGTTGCCCTCTTTGCCGATAATTACTCCCATGTCTTCGGGGTTCACTTTCAAAGAAAGCAGAACTCCCATTTCGTCAACCTTGCGGTCAACTTTGACATCATCGGGATTATCAACCAGGGCCTTGATTATGAATTCAAGAAATTCCTGATCAGATGCTTTTGCCATAGTTCTTTTCGGTTTTGTCGTTTATTCTATGTTAGTAGCTCGACCTTGCAGTAATTTGCTACCTGTAATAAAAGCTTACTCCTTTTTTTCTTGCGTGTCAAGAGCGGGTGCTTCGGTCACGGGGGCTGGAGTTGCCGCAGGCGCCACTGCCTCTGCCGGTTTTTTAGATTTCTTGTGAAGCGGAATTTTTTTAGCTTCAATAATTCTTTCTGAAATAAGCAAATTCTTGATAGTCGGGGAAGGTTGAGCCCCCACTCCCAGCCAGTATTTAATTCTTTCCTGCTTTAAATTCTTTTCCTTTGTTCGGGAATTATAAAACCCGACCTCTTCAACAAAGCGGCCGCTTTTGGTCGGATTTGTCTTATCCGCCACCACGATCTTGAATGACGGCTGATTTTTCTTGCCTACTCTGAATAATCTAATAGTTAACATAAGTTTACCAGTTGTTTATTTTTAACGCGTTTTTGGCGGCCTGCTCTTCAGCTTCCTGCTTGGAAGAACCTTCGCCCTTGGCTATCAACTTTTCTCCTAAAAATACTCCGATAACGAAATTCTTGGCGTGATCCGGACCTTGTTCGCTTAAAACTTTATAAATAGGGGTGATTTTTTCTTTTTCCTGAGCTTGCTCCTGAAAATGAGACTTATCATCCCGGAAAAGTCCGTGTTTTAATATTTCCGGCAATTTTTTTATCAAAACCTTGTCAATAAACTCTTTCGCTTTTTTATATCCCCGGTCGAGATACAAGGCTCCGATAAACGCTTCGAGGCAATTAGCTAAAATATAATCTCTCGCCTTGCCCGCGTCTTTTGTCTCGCCTCGAGAAAGCAGAAGATAACCGTTAAACTCAAGCTCTCTGGCGATTTGAGACAATGAATCGGCGTTGACCAAGGCCGCCCGCCAAGTTGTTAACTCCCCTTCCGATTCCTTGGGAAATTCTCTGTAAAGATATTCGGTTACGGCCAGTTCCAAGACGGCATCGCCTAAAAATTCCATCCTCTCGTTGTGCGCCAAGTGAAAATTCGGGTTTTCGTTTAAGTACGAACGATGGATAAAGGCCTGAACGAGCAAATCCTTATTTTTAAATTTCAAACCTAATTTTTTTTCTAATTGAGCGAAGTCCCCCATGCTATTTTTTTTCTTTAGCCTCAATTTCTTTATACACCGTCCCCAAAACTCCGTTGATAAATTTTCCCGAATTCTCTCCGCCAAAACTTTTGGCTAATTCTATGGCTTCATTAATCGCCACTTTCGGGGGCACGGCGGCCTTATCTTCGTACAAAAGCTCAAACAGCCCCAGGCGTAAAACGTTCCGGTCGATAATGCTAATCTGGTCAATCGGCCATTGGGGAGCGGAGGCCATAATAATTTTATCAATTTCTTTCATATGCTGGACTATGCCGGTTACCAGCTGCCAGGTAAAAGACTTGTCTTCCAATCCGGGTCCGAATTCCTGGATATTCCTTTCCGTAATTTCTTTTAAATCTTTGCTTTTATCGGAAAAATCCCATTCATACAAAGACTGCATCGCAATACTTCTTGATAAATGTCTTGAAGCCATATTTTGAAAAACTACGCTATTTTTTTGATAAATTTTCCCAATTCAACGATTTTTCTTTTCCAATTATTTTTCCTTCTTCTTCTTTTATTGCCATTTCCTTTTCTTTCAATTTTCTTTCTTTTTTATTTAATTTTTCCAAAACGTCTATAACTTCCGCTCCTTTGTAATAGCCGCAGTTGGGGCAAATCGTATGCGCCAAAACCGCTTTTCCGCATTTAGGACAAGTGGAGCTGGCGGGATTTGCCAAAAAAAGATGCATCCTTCGGTTATTCCTTCTGTTTTTTGTATGCCGTTGTTTGGGATTTCCCATAATCAAAATTTAAATCTATTTCTATGTATAGCACTCCGGTCATATCTTTTCAACCTTTCCAGGTGAAGCTTGGTGCCGTAGCCCTTGTGCAGGTCGAACCGGTACTTGGAATATTTTTTATGGTATTTGAGCATGATCCTGTCTCTGGTCACTTTGGCCAGTATTGAAGCCGCGGCGCAGGAAAAAACCTTCTCATCGGCTTTGACGATTGACTTTTGAGATATGGGCAAATTCAGTTCCATTTTCCCGTCTAAAATCAAAAAGTCAGCCCGCATATTTTTTATGGCTTTTTTCATCGCCAATTTGGTCGCTTCTAGAATATTAATTTTATCAATTATTTTTTCTGAAACTATCCCAATCCCCACTTAATATTTTTATCCTTGGTTATTAAATTATAAAAAATTTCGCGCTGTTTTGCGGAAAGTTTTTTAGAGTCCCGGAGCCGTTTGAAACTTAGTTTCTTTGTCACAACGGCTCCGGCAACCACCGGGCCGGCCAGCGAGCCGCGACCGGCTTCGTCCAAACAAGCCACTCTTTTATATCCCTTTTTCCACAGCTTTTTTTCTTCTGAAAAATTCGCGTAATGCATTAATAAATTGTATCATAAAAGGCCAGAATTACTCCGGCCTCAAAGATTACGGATGGGAAAGTCAGACGAATCTGACTTTCCCATCATTAAAGGACTGATGCCGCTATTGAGAACAGCGGCAATAACCACCCGTCAAGATTGGAGTCCCACAAATAGGACAAAATGATGGTCTTGGCCATATCTGCGGTAGAGGTGAATACGATGGTAATTGTGGTTGTGGCTGGCTGATTGGCTGTGGGTGTTTGTTGTTCTTTTTATTTTTCATTTCTTCACCCCACATCCATCCGGTCCGCGTTGCACACAGGACAGCGACGCATCCCTTTCGGCACTAAGTGAAGACAAATGGGATGTTGCTCCATCTCTTCAATAAACCGCCTGAGTCCAAAGTGTCCCTTACGGACTTTTGGACTGTAGAGGGCGTTTTCGAACTCCACCCAATTGCCGGGAGAAATTTCGATTTTTCCCTCCATTGCCCAGGTCTCCCGTTGACCATTGGCATCACGAAGGCCATTTATCACGGTGGAACATTTTTGCTTCCCTGGCGGAAGATCAAGAGTGAATTCGAGCTCTTGACCATCGCGAAGGCCATGGATAAATAAGTCCAAATCGCTTGGCCCCCCTACGGTATCTATGACAACACTTTGGGGCATAACCAACCTCCTTGTTCCTATTCATACCGAATAGGGATGCTGCGCATTTTTCTCTCCCATACCGGTGAGAGTGCGGATTTCTCCATAGCAGCGGATTATCTTCCTTGCCAAAAAATAATCCGCTACCATGAAGATTTTATAAAAGAACTACCGCTTCTATAAATATATTTTTACTATATATAACACATATTGGACAATTTGATAAGCCATAGTTGATATGCGATTTATAATTTTATTCTTACTTCTGCAAACTTCAAACTATTTTGAAATTTCTAGAAGTAAGGAGAGTTGCTATCAGCAGCCTCTCCTTTTGACATACGCCCTTACGTAAAGATGATCGGCTTCCCGACTAAAGATTTCGGCCGTTCTGATACAATCCGAACGGACATAATCTTTTTATCGGCAAACCAGGACGGAATAAAACAAATGATTCCCGGTTCATCGGGAAAAACGATTTCCCACTCCCCGGAATAATACCCTCCAATCCATTGCAGTTTGACATAGTACTCGCCGGTATCAAGGAAGCATTTCGGTTTAATGCCCTCCTTGCTCTCTTCGCCTACGGAGATAGTTTCTCCGACTTTCGGCAAGCCCTTTTCAGAGACATCGTAAATATCTTTCATTCCGCTTTTCTCCTTTTTTTGTTGTATCTAGCTCCCTAATAAAGCCAGATACTTGTCTTCAATCTCCTTATTGGTGGCACTATCCGGTGCCTCTGATAAAGAAACCAATCGGTCAGGGCAGACCCGACGAAACCATCCTTTTCGTGGTTTCCAGAGCCAGGAACGGGAATAATCTCGAAATTCCCATTCCCCTGGCACCTCCCCATCCCCCTCCAAAAACAGCTGGTAGAGACGAATTTCTTTTGCCCTAGGAAAACTTGCTAGGGCAAATTCCCTTGCCTCACTGGCGGTTGCCGTCGAGACGCGCATCACAGCAATGTCCTTCCGCCAAAAAAAACCGGTGAAAACTTCCTTTCCAATAATACGAAATTCCATCTCGTTCCATCCTTTTTTATTATTTGCCGTATTCTTTACGGCAGCGAGGTGGCCTCTCTTTGACATATAGCCCGAAAGGCCACTCCGCCGCCGTGAAGACGATTTCTTAAAGAGCTAATTTATATTTATAGTATAGCATATCTATTTAAACTTGTCAACACCATTAGCAATTTTGCCTTTGCCGCTAAAATTCTGTAAGATGAGATATATGCAATTCACTCATCTCCACGTGCATAGTCATTATTCTCTGCTTGATGGCCTGCCGAAAATTGACCAACTTTTAGATTATGTCAAATCCCTCGGCATGGACTCTGTTGCTTTAACCGACCATGGCGCCTTGTACGGCGCAGTGGAGTTTTACAAAAAAGCCAAAGAAAAAGGCATAAAGCCGATTATCGGCGCCGAAGTATACGTGGCCTTTGAAGGAATGCATCAGGAGAGGCCGAATATAGACGACAAAAGATATCATTTAATTCTTTTAGCAAAAAACGAAACCGGATACAAGAATTTGGTGAAACTAATAACCAAAGCCCAGCTTGAGGGATTTTATTATAAGCCAAGAATTGATGAAGAGCTTTTAGCTCGACATAGCGAGGGATTAATCGGTTTGACCGCCTGTTTGCAGGGAAAAATCCCCCGCCTGATTATGTCAGGAAAAATCGAGGAAGCCGAAAAAATAGCCTTAAAATACCAGGGAATTTTCGGGAAAGACAATTTTTATCTGGAAATCCAATCGCACCCCCATATCCCGGCGCAAGAAAAAGTGAATAAGATTTTAATTTCTCTTTCTAAAAAACTAGATATTCCCTTGGTCGCCACCTGTGACTGCCATTATTTAAGGCCGGAAGACAGCGATGCCCAGGATGTCTTGATGCTGATAAACACCGGAGCCGACCCAAACGATCCCGAGCGCCTAACCATGAAAGGCGAAGATTTTTCAATGAAAAGCCCCGATAAAATGATTGAGAGTTTTAAAGAAATTCCCGAAGCCATTGAGAATACCCAAAAAATCAAGGACGCCTGCAATTTTGAATTTAAACTGGGGGAAACTAAGCTCCCTTATTTTCCCGTACCGAATAATAAAACTCCGGATGATTACTTAAAAGAACTCTGCTACCAGCGATTGGAAAAAAGATTTCCAAATGTAAAGCCCTTCGACTCGGCTCAGGGTAAAGAAATTATCGACCGGCTGGAATACGAACTTTCGGCAATCAAAAAAACGGGCTTTGCCCCTTATTTTTTAATAGTCCAGGACTTTGTCACCTGGGCAAAGGAAAAACGGATTGTCGTGGGGCCAGGCCGGGGCTCCGTAGGCGGATCTCTGGCAGCTTATGTTCTGGGCATTACCAACGTTGACCCGTTAAAATATAATCTTTTATTTGAAAGGTTTATCAACCCTGAGAGAATCTCGCCGCCAGATATTGATTTGGATTTTACCGACAGGAGAAGAAATGAAGTTATTGATTATGTCAGCGAGAAATACGGCCGAGATAAGGTTTCCCAGATTATTAAGTTTGGAACAATGCACGCCAGGGCAGTAGTAAGGCATTACGGCCGGTCTTTGAACTATCCAAACAGTTATTCAGAGCATTTGGATAAAATGATTCCTTTTGGCATGACTTTAGACCAAACCCTATCCAATGTGTCTGATTTCCGCAAGATTTATGTTGAAGACCAAAAAGCCCAAAAATTAATTGATTTTGCCAAAAAATTGGAGGGCGTTGCCCGCCACGCCTCCACTCATGCCTGCGGCGTGGTTATTTCCAAAGAGCCGCTGGACAACATTATCCCTTTGCAGCACCCGAGCCAGGACGACAAAACCATCGTCACCCAGTATGAAATGCATTCCATTGAAGACCTGGGCATTTTAAAAATGGACTTTCTGGGCTTGAAAAATCTGACCATTATTGAAGACACCCTGGCCAGAATTTACAAGGTGCAGGGAAAATCAATTGATATTGAAAACATCCCTTTGGATGATAAAGCAACCTTCCAATTATTAAGAAAAGCGGAAACGGTCGGAGTTTTCCAATTGGAGTGCTTATCCGGAGACACTATTATTTCTAATACTACAATTAAAAAATTGTACGAAAGAAAAAACAAAAAAAGATTAGTCTCAATTTATTTAGATGAAGGGAAAACACATTTAAACCAAATCATTAACGTCTTTGAAAGTGGTGATAAAGACGTCTATTCATTAATCACGGAAAATAATTGGTATATTAAATCAACGAAAGACCATTATTTTTTAACAAAAGATGGCTGGAAAAAATTAGAAGAGATAAAACCAGGCGACGAAGTTTTAATTAGCAATAAGGCAAAACATTTACTTTATAATACCTGTCAAACCTGCGGAAGGCAGATAGATGGCCAAAAAGAAGGGCGAAGTAAATTTTGCTACCGCTGTTCAGCTAGTTTTTACAAAAATCCAAGCAAAAAAGAATCAAGAGAAAAAATTAGAGCCGCAAGAATAAAATTCTATCAACGAGGGGGCAAACCCTGGAATGTTGGAATAACTACCGAAAATAATGAAATCTGGAAAAGAACTGCTCAAAAAATATCTAAGGCGCTAAGCGGTAGAAGCCTAGAGGATTTATGGGGAAAAGAAAGGGCAGATAAATTTAAGAAAGCTCACTCTGAAAGAAATAAAGGAGAAAATAATCCTATGTTCGGAAAACTCTCCCCTCATCGAAAGGGTGGTTTTAGGGAAGATCTAAAACATTATGTCCGCTCTACCTGGGAAGCAGATTTTGCCCGAATACTAAAACTCAACAATTTAGATTATCAATATGAACCTTCAACTTTTAAACTAACGAGGAGAAATGGAGAAATTATCCATTACACGCCGGATTTCTATGTGCGATCTAAAAATACTTTCTATGAGGTCAAGGGTTTTCTTAGGGATTTAGACGGGGAAAAAATGGAATTATTCCAAGTACAATATCCGCAATATAATTTTGTAATAATAAATACAACTAAATTTGCTGAATTTGCCTTTCAATATAAAACACTGATTAATTGGGAGTGTCCACAAATACCAAAGGAAAATTATGAATTCATTAAAGTGAAGGGAATAAAATATAGCGGCCGAGAAAAAACTTATGATGTTAAAATGCAGTCGCCTGGTAATAATTTTGTAGCCAACGGTTTTGTCGTTCATAACAGCGACGGCATGCGCAGATATTTGAAAGAATTAAAATCAACCGGGCTTGATGATATTATCGCCATGGTCGCCCTTTACCGACCCGGGCCCATGCAATTTATCCCGGATTACATCGCCGGAAAGCACGAAAAGAAAAAAATAGAATACATGCATCCCAAATTAAAACCTATTTTGGAAGAAACCTACGGCATTTGCGTTTATCAGGAGCAAGTTATGAGAATTGCCAGGGACCTTGCGGGATTCACTCTGTCTGAAGCGGATGTCTTGAGAAAAGCCATTGGCAAAAAAATCAAAAAACTTTTGATGGACCAAAAAGAAAAGTTCATCAAGGGATGCGAAAAAAACGAAATCCCAGGTAATGTCGCCCAAAAAATCTGGCACTGGTTTGAGCCCTTTGCCCAGTATTCCTTCAATAAGTCGCACGCCACGGCTTACGCTTTAATCGCCTACCAGACAGCTTATTTAAAAACTAATTTTCCGGTGGAATTTATGGCTTCCTTTTTGACTTCGGAAAAAGCCGACGTGGAAAGAATCGGATTTTTAATTGGAGAGTGCAAGAAAATGGGGATT
Organism: uncultured Candidatus Saccharibacteria bacterium; assembly: GCA_964635155.1. GTDB lineage: Bacteria > Patescibacteriota > Minisyncoccia > Minisyncoccales > CAZWNE01 > JBBTTI01. Next base: position 2,194 of record CAZWNE010000001.1, on the reverse strand, counting down.
GACGTTCTGGCTCCAGATATCAACGAAAGCTTGGCTAACTTTACGGTCGTTCCTCCAAAGCAAATCCGTTTCGGATTATTGGCTATAAAAAATGTCGGCGATAATATCGTCAAAGCCATTGTTGAAGAAAGAAAAGAAAATGGCCCGTACCGCTCTATTTCCGATTTTGTCGAGCGAGTCAATTCCAAGGACTTGAATAAAAAATCTCTGGAAAGTTTGATTAAAGCCGGGGCTTTTGATAAATTCGCCGAAAGAAACCAACTCTTGCAGAGCATGGAACGGCTCTTGGAATTTTCCAGAGAAACCCAACGGACGAAATCTAATGGCCAGAAAGGTTTGTTCGGCGGACAGAACGCGAGTTTCCAGCTGAGTGCTACAATTTTAGCGACTAAGGCGGAAAAACTGGCCTGGGAAAAAGAACTGCTGGGGCTGTTCGTCAGCTCCCACCCTTTGGAAGATTTTGCCCAGATTTTGGAGCAAAAAACCCAGAGCATTGAAAAAATAAAAGCTAATTTTACGAAGCTGGTCAGAAAACCGGTCAAAATCGGCGGGATAATCTCTTCGGTCAAGAAAATCGTCACTAAAACAGGTAGACCGATGATTTTTATGAATCTGGAAGATATGAAAGACAAAATCGAAGTGGTGGTTTTTCCCAGCCAAATAGACAGGCACCCTGCGGCTTTTCAGGAAAATAAAATCGTTTTTATTTCGGGCAAAGTAGACGACCGGAACGGCAGCCCCAAAGTCATCTGCGAATCGATAGAGGAAATTATCGAAGGCTAAGTCCGTTGACACTGTTTTTTATTGAACTATAATTAAATCAGAGAAGAAACTCTTATGGAAGACATTAAAACAATTTTAAATGAATATAAGGAAGAAACCAAGCGACATTTTGATGTTGTGGCCGAAAATCTGAAAAGTGAAATCCAAATTGTTGCCGAACAAGTAGGAGCTAACACAGAAAATATTACGAACATTAAAGAAAAGCTAGAAGAACACGATGAAAGATTTAATAAAATTGATGACACTCTTGAAACAATAAAGCTCGACATAAAAACTTAAAATATAAATAAAAAAAACAGTCCCGCCTAAAGCGGAACTGTTTTTTTTATTAATGACCAATACCCTATATTCAAAAACGCTCGGTTTTGTGATAGGATAGTTAAATCATATGAATAAGGAAAAACAATCTAAAATTGAAATAATCCGCCATTCTTTGGCTCATATTTTAGCTTATGCAGTTCAGGATCTTTGGCCCGGGACCAAATTTGGCATTGGCCCGGCTATTGAAAACGGGTTTTATTACGACTTCGGATTCCCTTCTCCTGTTTCGGAAAACGACCTGCCTAAAATCGAAAAAAAAATGAGAGAAATTTTAAAACAAAATATAAAGTTCGAGAAAAAAAACATTTCCGAGATAGAAGCGCAAAAACTCTTTGAAAATCAACCTTACAAATTGGAGTTGCTTAACCAGGTTAAGCAACCGACTTTTTATCAATCCGAGAATTTTATTGATTTATGTGCTGGACCGCATGTAAACTCCTCCAAAGAAATCCCTATCGACGGCTTTAAGCTGACAAAAACTGCCGGGGCTTATTGGCGTGGAAGCGAAAAAAACCTGATGCTGACCAGAATCTACGGCGTGGCCTTTGCGACAAAAAAAGAGCTGGAAGATTATCTCGCTATGCAGGAAGAAGCCGAAAAAAGAGACCACCGGATTTTGGGAGAAAAATTAAACCTGTTCATGTTTGACGAAAAAATAGGAAAGGGCCTGCCCCTGTGGCTGCCTAAGGGCTATTTCATTCGGCATTTATTGGAAGAATATATGTATAACGCCGAAAAAGAAGCGGGGTATTTGCACATCCTCACTCCGATTCTGGCCAAAGAAGAACTTTACAAAACTTCGGGGCATTTGGCGCACTATAAAGACGAAATGTATTCTCCCATTGAAATTGAAAATGAAAAATATTATTTAAGACCGATGAATTGCCCCCATCATCACTCTATCTTCAAGCACACCTTGAAAAGCTACAAAGAATTACCCTTAAGGCTTGCCGAATTTGGAAACGTTTACCGATACGAAAAGTCGGGAGTTTTGACCGGCTTAATGCGGACAAGGGGCTTCGCTCAAAACGATGCGCATATATACGCCACGCCCGAAACTTTGGAAAATGAAATCATAAACATACTGGAA